>NZ_JBEZZB010000002.1:0-225527 GCF_040638955.1 Actinoplanes sp. NPDC024001 | reverse complement strand
GGGGCAGCGGCGGGCGCCTCCGAGGGCGGGGCCGGGGCGGCGAAACCCGCGTCCGGCCGGGCCGGCGGGCTCGCCCAGCCGTCCACACCCGTCACCCGGGGCGCGGCCGGCTCGAACGGAACCGGAATCCACGGCTCCGGCTGCGCGACGGCCGGCGAGGCCGGCGCCGGCGATCCGGTCACATTCGCTTCGGTACGAACGATGGGCAGCTCGGACGACGGGGAGGCGGCGGGCGAGCGCCTCCGCAGACCGGCCAGGCCGCCGCCGGGCTCGGAGGAGCGCTGCGGCAGCGGGGCCGGCCGAACACCCCCGATGGGCCCGTCACTGAACCCGAAGGAGATCCGCCCCGGACCGCCCGGTGACGCCGGCCCGAACTCCGGAGCCGCCGGTTCCGGCCTCGACCTCAACGGCGAAGGCGACGCAGACGCAGACGCAGGAGAAGGCGGGGCAGAAGAGGGGGACGCAGGAGAAGGCGAGGCAGGGGAAGGCGCCGCAGGAGAAGGCGAGGCGTCGGCGGACGGCGCGGTGATCTCCCCGGTCCCGAACCAGTCCACCGCCGGCTCGTTCGCCGGATCCGGGTTCTGCGCCCCGGGCCTGCGCCGGGGCAGCGCGCTGGCGCCCGGCTCCTCGTCCGTGCCCCCGGCCACCACCGGTTCGGACGTTGTACCGACAGCGGTTCGGTCCACTGCTTCCTCCCTGCCCCAGCGCCTCGGGTCGACGCCCCCGCAGGGAGTACGGATGGAACCGCCTGTCGGATGAGTGATCGGAAGGTTTACCGCGGGTCAGGACGCACAAGCCCGCGCCGCGTGGCGATCGCCACCGCCTCGAGCTGACTGTGCGCGCCCAATTTGGCCAGAACCGCTTTCTGATATCCCCGGCAGGTGTGCACGCTGATGCCCAGCCGGCGGGCCACCGCCCGGGCGTCCAGACCGGCCGCCATCAGCTGCAGCACCTCGTCCTCACGGGCGGTGAGACCGCCGCCGCGCGGTGCGCTCACCGGTGTGGTGCTGCGCAGCAGCCGGGCCAGGATGTCGGTGGAGACGGTCATCCCGCCGCCGTGAGCGGTGCGCAGCGCGTTCAGCACGTCACCGAGCGCGCCGTTCTTCGACAGGAACCCCGCGGCGCCGGCCGCGGTGGCGCGGCGCACCAGCGCCTGCTCCTCGCTGGCAGTGAGGATCACCACACGGGTGTCCGGTTGGCGCACCCGGATCAGCTCGGCGATGGCGATCCCGTCGGCATCGGACAGTTCCGGATCGAGCAATATCACGTCCGGCACGAGCTCGGCGGAGAGCTTGAGTGCCTCCGCCCCGGTCCGCGCATGGCCCACGCACCGCAGGTCCGGCTGCCCGGCGAGGGCATGTCCGAGCAGCTCAGCGAAGGTCTGGTGGCCGTCGACGACGAGCACTCTGATCGCCTCGTCGCTGTCCATACGTCACCTTCCTCTGTCGCCCGGCGGGCTCCGCGCAGTCTAAGGATTACCCGAAGGGAACCCCGACCTACCAACAGGCGGCCGTTGTGGCGCTGAGCCCGGCCGCGTCGGTACGGCCGACAGCAGGATGCCGCCAAGCGGCCGCGATGACCAGTCTTTTCGGTCGACCTTTACCCCCTCGCATTGGGGCTTGTCGCAGACGGCCGCCGGCAGCAGAGTTTTTGATCATGTACGACATCCAGCTCTTCGGCCGTATCGAGGTGCGCACCCGGGGCATCCAGCTCTCCGGGAACGACTTCGGCGGCGAGCGCCCGCGCCACCTGCTCGCACTGCTCGCGTTGCGGGGTGAGCGGTCGGCTGTGGAGCTGGCCGACACGCTGGGTGTTGCGCCGGCCACGGTGAAGGACGACCTGCGCGTGCTGCGGGAGCGGCTGGAGCCGGGCGCCCGGGAGCGCGACTCGGTCGTCGTCACCCACCGGGGCCGCTATCACCTGGCGCCGGAGCGGGTCCGGGTCGACGTCGCCACCTTCGACGCGCTGGTCCGCGCCGCCGCGGGCCGGCCGGCCGAGCGCGCCGCGCGCCCGCTCAGCGCCGCCGCTTTCCTCGCCTCCCGCCCGCTGCTGGAGGAGGAGACCGCGCCGTGGGCGGCCGAGGCCCGCGCCGAGTACCGTGCCAAGCTCGTGATGGCACACCTGGAAGCCGCCGCGCAGCCGATCTGATTTCCCGGACAATTTCCGGGTGCTGCCGACGACGACTCTCCAACCGGTCCCCCTCGCCCCGGAGCTCCAGCTCCATCTCGTCGACCGCCCGGTCGGGTTGTTCGACCTGACCGGCGGCGAGTTCCGCAGTGATGTGCCGCTGCCGTTCTGGGCTTTCGTCTGGGCCGGCGGGCAGGCTCTCGCCCGCCACCTGCTGGATCATCCGGAGCTGGTGGCCGGCCGCCGGGTACGCGACGTCGCCACCGGCTCCGGGGTGGCTGCGATCGCCGCCGCCCGCTGCGGCGCGGCCGAGGTGGAGGCGTCGGACATCGATCCGGCCGCGGTCGACGCCGCGCACCGCAACGCGGCCGCCAACGGCGTGACCCTGCGCGACCGGGTGTCCGACCCCGAGGTGGTACTCGCCGGTGACGTCTTCTACAGCCCCACGGTCGCCCCGGCGATGACGTCCCTGCTGCTCGCGGCCCGCAAACGGGGTGCCACCGTGCTGGTTGGCGACCCTGGCCGGGGGTATTTCCCGGAGCGACTGTTCGAGCTGGTCACCGAATATGTCGTGCCGGTGCCGGCCGTGCTGGAGGAGGCCGAGGCGCTGACCACCGGGGTCTGGAAAATGCGTTCACCACGCAACAAGTTGTAGGGTGCAACCATGCGGGAGCAGGACACCACCAGGCTGGCCGACGAGATCGTCCGGTTCATCAGGATGGGCACCCGTTTCCGGGGCATGCTGAAGACGGGCGAGCTGGGCGCCGAGTTCTCCGCGCTGATGCTGCTCCTCCCGCTGCGTTCGTCGGGCCCGATGCGGGTCACCGACCTCGCGGAGCTCAAGCAGGCCGACCCGTCGACGATCAGCCGGCAGGTCGCGCAGCTGGTGAAGGCCGGCCTGGCCCGGCGTGAGGCCGACCCGGAGGATGGCCGGGCCTCGCGCATCGCGGTCACCGAGACCGGCGAGGCCGCCTGCGAGCGGCTCCGCGCCGCCCGGGTGGCGCTGCTCGGCGAGGCGCTCAGCGACTGGCCGGCCGACCGGATCTCCGCCTTCGCCGGCCTGTTCGAGGAGTTCAACAGCTCGATCGAGGCGCTGCTGCGCACCGATCCCATCGCTTCCCCACGGGAGATTCCGTGAGCCATCCCGCCGCCGCACCGGCCGCGCCGCCGGTGGAGTTCACCCACCGCCAGATCCTGACGATCCTGGGCGGCCTGATGATGGGCATGTTCCTGGCCGCCCTCGATCAGACGATCATGGCGACCGCGACCCGTACGATCGCCGACGACCTGCACGGCTTCGACCTGCAGGCGTGGGCCACCACGGCGTTCCTGATCACCTCGACGATCTCCACGCCGCTCTACGGCAAGCTGTCCGACATCTACGGCCGGCGCCCGTTCTTCCTCTTCGCCATCGGTGTGTTCATCGTCGGCTCGTTCCTCTGCGGCCTGTCCGACACCATGTGGCAGCTCGCCGCGTTCCGGGCCGTCCAGGGCATCGGCGCCGGCGGCCTGATGTCGCTCGCGCTGGCGATCATCGGCGACATCGTCCCGCCCCGCGAGCGCGCCAAGTACCAGGGTTTCTTCCTCGCAGTCTTCGGCACCGCCAGCGTTCTCGGCCCGATCCTGGGCGGCTTCTTCGCCGGCGCCGACACGATCCTCTGGGTGGACGGCTGGCGCTGGGTGTTCTACCTCAACGTGCCGATCGGCATCGCCGCCATGGCCGTGGTCGCCAAGGTGCTGCACCTGCCGCACCACCGGGTCGATCACCGGATCGACTGGCCCGGCGCGCTCACCCTGATCCTCGCCCTGGTGCCGCTGCTCACCGTCGCCGAGCAGGGCCGGGACTGGGGCTGGGACTCCGGCCGGGCGATCGCCTGTTACGTCATCGGCGTGGTCGGCCTGATCGGGTTCATCCTCGCCGAGCGGGCGTACAAGGAGGAGGCGCTGCTGCCGCTGCGGCTGTTCGGCAACCGCACGGTCGCGGTCGGCTCGGCCTCCAGCACGATTCTCGGCATGGCGATGTTCGGCGGCCTGATGACCGTCCCGCTCTACCTGCAGATCGTGAAGGGTTCCTCGGCCACCATGGCCGGCCTGCAGATGATCCCGTTCGTGGTCGGCATCATGGCCGGCTCGATCGTCTCCGGCCAGCTGATCTCCCGCACCGGCCGCTACCGGATCTTCCCGATCGTCGGCAGCGTGCTGATGGTGCTCGCGCTGTTCCTGTTCTCGCTGGTCGGGGCGGACACCCCGCTGTGGCGCACGATGCTGGTCATGGTGCTGATGGGCCTCGGCCTGGGCAGCAACATGCAGCCGATGATCACCGCCGTGCAGAACGCGGTCTCCCCGCGCGAGATCGGCACCGCCACCGGCGCGGTGACGTTCTTCCGGTCGATGGGCGGCACGCTCGGCACCGCGGTCTTCCTGTCGGTGCTGTTCAACGTGCTGCCCGGCAACATCCGCGACGCCTTCACCAGCGCGCAGCAGACCCCCGAGTTCCAGGCCGCGCTGCAGGCCGATCCCGCCCAGCAGGAGCTGCTCAAGCACGCCACCAGCAGCGACGCGCTCAACGACACGTCGTTCCTGAACCAGCTGGCCGACGTGATCGCGCACCCGTTCAAGGTCGGGTTCTCCGACAGCGTGCACGTGGTCTACCTGATGGCCTTCGCCGTGATGCTGATCGGCCTGGTCGTGGTCCTCTTCCTGCCCGAGCTGCCGCTGGCGCAGCGCTCCGCGCAACAGGCGCGCGCCGAGGACGCCTTGCGCTCCCAGGACGGCGCCGGCCCGCAGGCCGGCTGAAACCCCCGTGGGGTACGGGTGAAGCACGCGCCCGTACCCCACGTCCGGGCGTGGGCTCTCAGCCGCGCGCAGTAGCGTGACCGCATGGCTGTTGTGAAGATCAACGCGATCGAGGTCCCCGAGGGCGCCGGCCCCGAGCTGGAGAAGCGTTTCGCCGCCCGGCACGGCGCCGTGGAGAACTCCCCCGGCTTCCTGGGCTTCGAGCTGCTGCGCCCCGTCGCCGGCGAGAACCGCTATTTCGTCTACACCCGCTGGGAGTCCGAGGAAGCCTTCCAGGCCTGGTCGAACGGCAGCGCCAAGGAGGCCCACGCCGGCGAGCGCAGCCGCCCGGTGGCCACCGGCGCCTCCCTGCTCGAGTTCGAGGTGGTCCAGCAGGTCCACAAACCCACCGCGTGAATTCACCCACCGTGGGCGACGCCCACGGTGGGTTCAGGCGTTGCGGGCGGCGGCGGCCACCAGGCGCTCGGCGACGGTGCGGCGGTCGAGGCCCAGACGCTGGGCGCTCTCCTGCAGGACGGCGTAGGCCTCCTGCACGCCGCACCCCCGCTGGGCGATGATCACGCCGACGGCCCGGTCCACCTCGGCGCCCTCGGTCAGGGCCTCGCGGCGGTGCAGCTCGCCGAGCAGCACCTCCGCCTGCCCGGCCACCGCCATCGCGGTGAGCAGCAGGTTCGGGTCCACGTCACCGGACCGGTCCAGATAGAGGCTGAGCGCGCCCACCGAGGAGCGCCGCACGTCCAGCGGGACCGCCACGACCGCACGGTGCCCGTCGGCCCGCGCCGCCGCGGCGAGGACCGGCCAGCGCTCGTCGCCCGCCAGGTCGCCGGAGGTCACCAGGGAACGGGTCCGCGCCGCCTCGAGCCCGGGACCGGTGCTCTCGGCGTACTGAACCTGGTCGAAGGTCTCCCCCGCCCGGCCGGCGGCGGCGCTGATCAGCGGCCCGCCCTCGCCGATGAGCGCGACCGAACAGCGGGCGACGCCCGGCAGCGCGCTCGCGCCGAAGGCGGCGAGCCGGTCCAGGGCCTGGGTGAGCCGGTCCGCGCCGAGCAGCTGAACGGTCAGCTCGTGCAGCAGCCCGGCCAGCTCGACCGGATGCGGCGCCGCGGTGGCGGGCGCCGGCCGTTTGACGCGACCGGGCCGGGTGGCCCGGCGGACGGCATCGGGCGTGATCGTGCTGTCGACGGGGGTGCGCCGGGTCAACCGGACGCCACGCTGGGCGGCCGGGACGCGACGTTGCGGGACGGACACGCGAGGGATATTGCCACGTCGATCATGAACTGTGGGCAGTGAGGTGCCCCTATCGAGCGGTTCTGTCCGGATAAACCGTCTCGTCCGAGCGACGTCGCTCGAGGAACGAGTCCGGAGCGGCGCCGGGATCGTCCTCCCGCTCGTCGGAGTCAGCGAGGATCGCCTCCGCCTGAGCCTTCGGGTCGGCGCTGCCTCCCGCCGTCTCCTCCGGCAGCAGGTCGGCGGCGCGCCGCTCGGTCCGATCGTCGGTCATGCGCGATCAATACCCGGGGAGCGAGCCAGGAAACAGCGCGCCGCTCCCCGGGCGAACCGGGGAGCGGCGCGGATGTAGATGCCGGTGTGCAGGTCGCCTCGCGGCGAGTGGCTCGACACGGCTCCAGCCGAACGGTATTCCGTGAAGGCTAAGGGTGAGGCCCGGGGACACTGGGCACACCGGCATCTGTTCACAACTGTCGGCAGGTTCGCAGGATTCCTGCAGTCTTTGTGACCTGGATTACAGGCCCGGTGTTTGCCCGCGGGCGGTCCGGGTAGAACCGCGCCGTGACCGATGACATCCGTGAGCTGGACCAGTTCCTGGACGACGCGTACGACGCCCAGGAACGACTGACCAGCGGTGACCTGCAACGGCGAGCGATCGCCGCGGACCTGCCGCCGGCCCTGCTGACCCGCGTCGACGCCCTGCCCGAGGGCGAGTACGCCCAGGACGAGGCCGCCGAGGCCCTGCGCACGCTCGGCTAGCCCTGGCTCATTCCTTGGCGATGCCCTCGGCTTTCTCCTTGGCGATCGAGTAGGCCATCTGGAGGAAGTCGGAGACGGCCGTCGCGGTGAGCGCGGTCGCCGCCAGCCGGGTCAGCCGGGGCGCCAGCACCAGGCCGCCGGTGAGCCCGGTGGCCACCCAGACGGCGAGGCAGAACGGGCAGGTGACCAGTTCGCCGATGCCGTGGCGAACGCTGCTGCCCTCGTCACGGACCTCCTCGTTGAGCTCGGCCGCGCCGGCCGGCTCCGCGTAGCGAGTGAACGGGGCACGCAGCGGGCTGGTCACGGCGTCCTTGGCGACCAACCGGCTGAGCTTGTGCGTGGCGATCGACAACAGCGCCACGTCGGCGATCGCCGGACGTTCCGGCAGTGGGCGCCCGCTCAACCGGGTGGCCACGGCGAGGGTGCCGGTGAGTGCGCCGAAGGCGCCCATCGCGGCGAGGTAGCCGTCGAGCGGGCGGTGCTCGTGCGGCGCGTATTGGCGGGCCACCCGGGACACCTTGGCACGCAGGAAGCCCATCCTCAGAAGTCCTGGGTGAGCCGGTGCGGGTCGACCTCACGGCCCGGGTACCGCGCCATGTATTCGGTCTCCAGCTCCGCGGTCCGCTTGAAGTGGTTCTCCAGTGCCGCGTCGGGCCCGTGCCGCAGGGTCTGCAGCCTGGTCCGGTAAAGGCTGCCGAGCTCGCGGAAGAGGTCCTCGTCGGCCAGACCCGCCGGGTCGATGCCGGTGTCGAAGACCACCGCCGCGCCGTCCTCGAAGCGCGCGTCCGTCATCGTGCACCTCCTTGTTTCGCTGTCGCTGACCACGACGGTTGCCCGTGCGGACCGATGCCAAACCCGCGCCGGTACGCTCGTGGGCATGAGAGGGCTGTGGACCCCGGCATGGATAGCCCGGCATTTCATCGCGCTGGTGCTGACCGCGGGGTGCCTCGGCCTGGGCTGGTGGCAGTTCAGCCGCGCCGCCGACGGCAACGCGGTCAGCTGGGGTTACATGTTCCAGTGGCCGGTCTTCGGCGGCTTCGTGGTCTTCATCTGGTTCCGGGAGGTCCAGGTGGCCCGGCGCCGGGCCCGCGGCGAGTCCACGACCACGGTGGCCGAGGAGGCGCCGGCCGCGCCCCGTCCCGCCGGCGCCCCGGTCACGCTGGGCCGCCCGGTGCGGGTGACGGCGCCGGCCGCGGCGGCGCAGGACAACCCCGATCCGGCCCTCGACGCCTACAACGACTATCTGTCCTGGCTGGCCGCCCACCCCGGGGCCCGGCCGGCCGACTACCCCGGCCGCATCCCCCAGTAACAGACGAGCAAGGAGACACCCGCCGTGCAGGGAGCCCTCACCCGCTACCGGATCATCGCCTGGATCGTCGGCGTGGTCCTCATCCTTCTCGTGGTGATCGGCATGCCACTGAAGTACCTCGCCGACAACGCCACAGTGGTCGAGCTGGTCGGCCCGTTCCACGGCTTCCTCTACATGGTGTACCTGGTGCTCACCTTCGATCTGGCGCGGCGGGCCAAGTGGCCGTTCAGCCGGATGCTGCTGGTGATGCTGGCCGGCACCATTCCGTTCTTCTCTTTCTGGGCGGAGCGCCGCGTCACGCACCACTGGCTGCCGAACTCCGCATACGAACCGGCACTGAGCGAATAGTCCGATATACCGGAGCGAAATAACGCTCAGCGGTGGCGGAATGACAGCCCGTTATCGGGATTATTCCCGCAACACCGACTATTGGTAGAAATCACTCGGCGAGGTCTTGATTTCTTTTCTTCCGTCGATAGGTTAATGCGGTTGGTCCGGTCCGCAGCCACAAACCCTCGGGTGGCGCCGGCCAACGCCGCCGAATCATCCGCGCCGGCCGCCGCCCTTCCCCGGGACGGCGGCCGACGTGACGGGAACCGGGATTCCAGCGGGAGGGCCTTCTTCCCGCCCGCAGCACCGCTGGGCCCAGGCGTCAGCATCCCCGGTGGGCGGCCAAGCGGAAGAAAGGCCCCTGACCAGTGCCACACCCCCGTACCCGGCTCCGGGCGCTCGTGGTCGCGCTGACGGCGTTTGCGATCACCATGTCGGGAGCGACGGCCGTGCACGCGGCCCCGTCCAAGACCGAGCTGAAGAAGAAGATCGACGCTGCTTCGGAGAAGCTCGAGGACGTCACCGAGTCGTACAACAAGATGCGGCTCGACCTGAAGGCGACCAAGGCGGACGCGACCAAGCTGGAAGCCTCGCTGAAGCCGACCCAGGCCGCCCTCAAGGCCGCCACCGCAAAGGTGAAGACCATCGCCGCCACCTCGTACATGCAGGGCAAGGTGGGCCCGATGAACGTCCTGGCGAGCGGCGACGAGAACGACCTGCTGCAGCGGATGGCCTTCCTGGACCAGATCGCCCAGGCGAACCAGCAGGACATCGACGCCTTCACCGAGACCACCGAGACGTACGCCGAGCGCAAGGCGGCCCTCAAGGTCACCCAGGACAAGCAGACCGCTCAGGTCCAGGAGCTGGCTGACCGCAAGAAGAAGATCGAGGCCGACCTCGAGGACCTGTACGACATGCGCGAGCAGCTCAACGGCAGTCCCACCGAGGACACCGGGGGCTACACCGGCAAGATCCCGGACGTGCCCGGCTCGGCGGGTAAGGCCGTCACCTTCGCCTTCAACCAGATCGGCAAGCCGTACGGCTTCGGCGACGACGGCCCGGGCTCGTACGACTGCTCGGGTCTGACCTCGGCCGCCTGGCGCGCCGCGGGCAAGTCACTGCCGCACAACGCCGCCGCGCAGTACAGCGCCACGGCCCGGATCAGCCGGTCCGACCTGCAACCGGGCGACCTGGTGTTCTACCGGTCCAACCAGCACGTCGGCATCTACGTCGGTGGCGGCAAGATCATCGACGCGCCGTCGGCCGGCCGGGACGTGCTGCACCGCACGATCGACATCATGACCCCCAACGGCTACGGCCGGGTCAAGTAACGAGCACAGCAAAAGGCCGGTGCCCCGATCGGGGCACCGGCCTTTTGTTGTCTGTCAGGCGGCCTGCAGGCCCTCGGCCCGGGCCAGCTCGCGGAGCCGGCCGAGCGCCTGGATCTCCAGCTGCCGGATCCGCTCCCGGCTGAGCGAGAAGCGCGAGGCCACCTCGGTCAGCGAGTGCTCGCGGCCGTCCTCGAGCCCGTAGCGGGCGCGCATGATGCCGGCCGACCGGTCGTCCAGGTGGTTCAGCAGACCCTCGATGCGCTGGCGCTCCAGGGCGTTGAGCACGATCTCCTCGGGCGACGGGGCGTCGCTGTCGGCGACCAGGTCACCGAGGTTGGTGTCGCCGTCGTCACCGACCGGCGTGTCCAGCGACACGGTGTCCTGCGCCCAGCGGGTGAGCTCGTTGACCCGCTCCACGGTGACACCCAGCGCCTTGGCGATCTGCTCCGGCTCCGGGTCGCCGCCCAGCTCACGGACGAGCTGGCGGGTGACGTTACGCATCCGGTTGACGTCCTCGACCAGGTGCACGGGCAGTCGCACCGTGCGCTCCTGCTGGGCGATGGCCCGGCTGATCGCCTGGCGCACCCACCACGTGGCGTACGTCGAGAACTTGTAGCCGCGCTCGTAGTCGAACTTCTCGACCGCGCGGACCAGACCGGTGTTGCCTTCCTGAATGAGGTCCAGCATCGGCATCCCGGACCGCACGTAACGCCGTGCGATCGAGACGACCAGACGAAGGTTGGCCCTGATGAACAGGTCCTTCGCGCGCTGGCCCTCGGTGACGAGCCGCTCCAGTTCCTCCCGGCTGACGCCGCGGCGAACCTCGCCCTGATCGAGCAGGTGCTCGGCGTAGAGGCCCGCCTCGATTGCCTTGGAGAGTTCGACCTCCCGCGCGGCGTCCAACAGCGGCGTGCGAGAGATCTCGTGCAGGTAGACTCCGACGAGGTCGCGCTCTTCGGCGACCTGGTCGGTACGCATCACGGTGTTCTTCTCCACGTTGCCCACGGTCCCCTCATTGCCGTCACTAACCCTGTTACGGGCATTACCTGCGTCCATCAGCCCTCTCCCGTAACGTCCGCAGCTCGTGCATTGCGGTTGCTGACATCTACACAACAAATTGCTGGCTGCACTGATTCCAGCTGGTGGGTCGAAAGTGTCACGAATGCCTGGGTCTTACCTGAGAGCCCAGTGCGCGGTCCCTGAGTGCGGTCTCTCGGCGCCCGTCCCGTAGACAGGCGGTACCCTCGGCGCGTCTCATAACACCATCGGCCTCTCATCGTCACAGCGACGGGCATCACCTGGGCTCCGCGACGCTCGTCACCCCCGTGTACGGGTTTCACGCCTGCGGGGTTCATGTGCAGCATCGGCCGCCCGATGACGGGCCTGAAACAAACGCCACCGCGAAATCCCGCACTCTGCGGGTGAGAGCGGGACCACCGGTCACAATGCGCCACGCCGAGCCTCAGTTCACTCGCCCACACGGGTGACGTCCCGGGAGGCTCGAACATTCCCAGGTGACACACGGTTCCCACCGGCAAGTGAGGAAAAGCACATCCCCGTGGGTGTGACAAGCTGCTCCGCATGACGGATTCGCGTACGGCTCTGGTGACCGGTGGCACGGGTGGTCTGGGTGGGGCGACGATCGCCGCGTTCCTCGCCGCCGGGTGGCGTGTGGTGGCCCCGGCACGGCCCGGGACGACCGGGCGGCTGCCGGCCGGCGCGATCCCGGTGGAGGCCGACCTGACCGTCGAGGCGGACGTGCAAGCCGTGGTCGCGGCGGCGGCGAGCGTCCCGGAGGCGCCGCTGCGAGCGGTCGTCAACCTGGTCGGCGGGTACGCGGGCGGCGGCCTGATCGCCGACACCCCGGTCGCGGAGTTCGAGGCGATGCTCACCACCAACCTGCGCCCGACCTACCTGACCACGGCCGCCGCGCTGCCGCACCTGGTGGCCGCCGGTGGCGGCTCGGTGGTCTGCGTCTCGTCGCGGGCCGCGCTCTCCCCGTTCCCCGGCGCGGCCGGGTACGTGACCGCCAAGGCGGCGGTGATCGCGTTCGCCGAGGCGGTCGCGGTGGAGTACCGCAAGCAGAACGTCCGCTCCAACATCGTGCTGCCCAGCGTGATCGACACCCCGGGCAACCGCGCCGCGCAGCCGGACGCCGACCGGAGCCGCTGGGTCAGCCCCGAGCAGATCGCCCCGGTCGTGCTCTTCCTGGCCTCGGACGCGTCGGCGCCGACCAGCGGCGCCCAGATCCCGGTTTACGGGCAGGCCTGAGCGGGTCGCGGCTCGGCTCGCGGGGCCGGGACGGCCGCGGGCCCGGCCAGCCCGGCCAGGGCCGCCCGGATCGCGGCGCTCACCTGGTCCGGCGTGCCGTTGGCGTCGACCACCACGAACGTCGGGTACTCCGGCAGCGACTCGTAGGCCTTCACGGCGGCCCGCAGGTAGTCCATCGACTCGTGGTCGTAGCCGCGGCGCTCGATCCGCTCGTGGGCGACCTCAGGGTCGACGGCGAGCAGGATCGTCACGTCCGGTCTCGGGAAGAGCCGGTAGGCCAGCCGGGCCCGGCGCTCGGCGGCCGGGCGGGCGCCGCGGGCCCGCAGGCTGGCATATTGGCAGACCGCGTACCGGTCCATCACCGCGATGTCACGCCACAGCGCGCGGCGCAGCAGGGTGCGCGCGATCGCCAGCCAGCGCAGCACCGACTCGATGCAGAGCATGGCGCGCCGGCCCACCAGCTGCTCGGCGTCCTCCCTGCCGAAGAGCCCGGCGACCCGGCCGACCCAGTGCCGGCCACCGGCGTTGCGACGGTAGACGGCGGGCAGCCCGGCAGCCGCCAGTTCGGCGGCCAGCCGGTGCGCCTGAGTCGTCTTGCCGGAGCCGTCGGCGCCGACCAGGGCAATGGTCCGTAGGCGGCGGCCGGCCGGAGGGGACTTCGCGAGGAGAGCCATACCAACCGACGGTAGCCCGGGGCTGCACATTCCGTTCCGCGCCGCGACCGAACCTTCCCGTACCAGAATGGGGCGAGGGGTTCAAGGTGTGGCGACTCCGGGTAGTCGTTCACGGACCGGACACGGGACAGGAGGTCGCCATGCCACACCGGGTGGACGAAGGTTTGGCCGTCACATTGAAGCGCGTGGCGTCGACGCTGAAGGCAGCCGACATACCGTTCGCGCTGGGCGGGAGCTTCGCGGTGTACGCGCGTGGCGGCTACTCCAGCGATCACGACGTGGACTTCCTCATTCGCGAACAGGACAAGGACCGGGCGCTGCAGGAACTCGCCGCGGTGGGGTTCTCCACCGAGCAGCCCCCCGAGGACTGGCTGGTGAAGGTCTTCGAAGAGGGCCGGATGGTGGACCTGATCTACCGCCCGGTGGAGTCGCCGGTGACCAACGAGACGCTGCACGACACCGACCAGATCTCGGTCGAGGCGATCTACATGCCGGTGCTCTCCGCCAGTCAACTGATGATTCACAAGCTGCTCAGCTACAGCCAGCACTACTGCGACTTCGCCACCGGGCTGCCGGTCGCCCGCTCACTGCGTGAGCAGATCGACTGGGAGCGGGTGCGCCGGGAGACCCGCAAGTCCCCGTACGCGGAGGCGTTCCTGGTGCTGCTGGACCGGCTGGACGTCGTCCCGTTCCCGGGCGAGCGGGAATTGAAGGTAGGGGGATGAGATGACCCACCAGATCGACCTGGAGGCCGAGATCCAACGGCTGCTCACCGAGCACGACCGGATCGCCGAGCAGGGCATCACGGTGCACCTCCGGGAGAACCTCGTGGTGCTCGGCGGGGAGGTGGAGAGCGCCCAGCGGCGCGACGAGATCTGCCGCCAGATCACCAGCCGGTACCCCGAGATCGAGATCACCTGTGACATCGGCATCACCCGGGCGCAGGCGCCCAGCGAGGTGGAGGAGATTTCATGATCCGGATCGCTGCCGTGGGCGACGTCCACGTGGACAAGGACGTGGTGGGCCGGTACCGGCCGGCCCTGGAACAACTGCCCGACCGGGCCGACGCGCTGCTCGTCGCCGGCGACCTGACTCGGCACGGCACGGTCGAGGAGGCCACCTGCTTCGCCAAGGAGTTCGGCGGGCTGGCGGTGCCGGTGGTGGTGGTGCTCGGCAACCACGACCACCAGAGCGACCTGGAGCAGGACGTCGCACGGGTGCTCACCGACGCCGGGATCACCGTGCTGGAGTGCTCGGCGACCGTACTGGAGATCAACGGCCACCGGCTCGGCATCGCCGGCGCCAAGGGGTTCGGCGGCGGCTTCGCCGGCGCCTGCGCGAGCAACTTCGGCGAGCGCGAGATGAAGAACTTCGTCGGTACGACCGAGGACATCTCCGCCCGTCTCGGCGAGGCTCTGCGCTCGGTGGAGTGCGACGCGCTGGTCGCGCTGACCCACTACTCCCCGGTGCCGGAGACGCTGGTCGGCGAGCCGCTGGAGATCTACCCGTTCCTGGGCTGTTACCAGCTCGGGCAGGCGATCGACTCGGCGCCGACCGCGCTGGCGCTGCACGGGCACGCGCACCACGGCTCGGAACGCGGGCGGACCCCGGGCGGGGTGCCGGTCCGCAACGTCGCGCACCCGGTCATCAAGCAGGCGTACAACGTGTATCAGCTGCTCTCCGAGTCGGTCGACACCGAACTGGCGCACGCCTGACCCGGACGGGTGGGATCACAGGTTTTCGATTTCGCGGGCTCGGGTAACTCCGATCGCATGGAACTTCTGCTTCTGATTCTCGCCGCAGTCCTGGTCATCGCCGGTATCCTCGCGCTGTTCCGGCGGCAGATCCTGTGGGGCGTCGTGCTGATCATCGTCGGCCTTCTGGTCGGCCCGGGTGGCGTCAGCATCTTCAACGTTTGACGTCGCGTGAAGAACGGTTTCCTGTCCCCCTGACCCTCCGACCCACGACCCGGAACCGGGGTCGCCGCCGCGGCGTCCGCATCGGACGCAGCGACGGTGGCCCCGGTTCCTTTTTCGCCGGTGGCGCCGAAACCCGAAGGGGGCAGCGCCGCACACGACGTGCGATGCACAACCGCTGATTTCTGACTCAATCCCCGCGAACTCTTCCCGACTTTCGCGAGGTCATCAGTGGCTCACGTGCATCACTTCACCTACGGGGTCTACAACCCGATAGCCGCCTATCTACTGGCGTTCCTCGGGTCGTTCCTCGGGCTGCTCTGCGCCGGACGAGCGCGCGACGCGCACAGCCGCAGCCGGCGCAACCGGTGGCTGGTGATCGCCGCCTTCGCGATCGGCGGCGGCGGCATCTGGCTCATGCACTTCTCGGCGATGCTCGGTTTCGACGTGCCGGACAGCCCGGTGCGCTACGACCTCGCGCGCACCCTGCTCAGCCTCGTCTTCGCGGTGCTGACCGTCGGCTTGGGCCTGATGATCGTCGGGCACGGCGCCCGCAGCACCGCCAAGACCCTCGCGGCCGGGACGCTGACCGGCACCGGGGTGATCGCCATGCACTTCACCGGCATGGAGGGCATGCGCCTGCCGGCCACCATCCACTACAACCCGGCGCTGGTCGCCGCCTCGGCGGTGATCGCGATCGCGGCGAGCACGGTGGCGCTGTGGTTCGCCATGTCGGTGCGCGGCTGGCTGCGGATCAGCGCCGCCGCGGCGGTGATGGCCCTGGCCGTCTGCGGCATGCACTACACCGGGATGGCGGCCATGTCGATCGAGCTGGACCCGAACGCCCCGGCGCCGGGCGGGATCCGCCCGCTGACCATGCTGGTGCCGATCACGCTGATCACCGCGGCCACCATCATCGGGGTGGCGCTCAGCGCCCTGCAGGCGATGACCGAGGAGGAGTTCACCGACGGCGCCGGCAACCCGAAACGCGGCGTGCACGCCGACACTGTGCAGCCGTGGTCGCTCAAGCAGGCGTCGATCGGCTCGGTACGCCTGACCCCCGCCGCCCGCGCCGTGATGACCAACCGCCCGCGGCCCTCGCCCCGCCCGTCGCCGGCACCCGCTCCGGCGGCGCCACCCGCGACATCCGGTAGCTGATCGAAACCCACGACGGGGCGGGATCCGGTATATCTGATCGGCATGGCACCACGGTTGCTGCTCTCGATGCCCCTGCACGCGATCACGGAGGTGTACGGCGAGGAAGGACTACGCGAACGGTTCGCCCTGGAGCTGGAGTCCTTCCCCGCCGAGGAGCGCAAGCAACTCGTCGAGGCGCTTGATCTGGCCTCGGCACTGCACGCCGACGACCGGCGGGTGCGCGAGCCCTATCTCAACCACCTGCTGCGGGTGGCGATTCGCATCATCCGCTACTACGGCGTGCGTGACCCCGACGTGCTGACCGCGGCGCTGCTGCACGACGCCGTCGAGGACCACCCGGCCGAGCTGGGCGGCGGCGCGCCGGACGAGAGCTACACGCAGCTCACCGAGGCGGCCCTGGTCGAGCTGGCCCGCCGGTTCAACCCCCGGGTCGCCGAGCTGGTCCGCTCGGTCACCAACCCGGACTACGACCCGGAACGGGACCGGCACGAGCAGTACCGCGAACACGTCGCGGAGAGCCTGGAACGGGACCCGTGGGCCCGCGTGATCAAGATCTCGGACTTCACCGACAACGGGGTCGGGGTCATCCACACCTCGATCGACAAGGCGTACCGGTCCGCGACGAAGTATCGCCCGCTCGTGCCCAAACTGCGGGAACTGGTGGGCCGCCCGGACACCCCGCTCTCCACCCAGGCCAAGGAGCACATCCTGGACCAGCTCGACCTCGCCGAGGAGCGTTTCGCGGCCATCCTCGACGACTAGCGCCATACGCTGGGGGTCATGCCCTCCACCGACGCATGGTGGCGCGACGCCGTCATCTACCAGATCTATCCACGCTCGTTCGCCGACGCTGACGGCGACGGCATGGGCGACCTGCCCGGCATCACCGCCCGCCTGCCCCAGCTCCGCGACCTCGGCGTCGACGCCGTGTGGCTGTCGCCGTTCTATCCCAGCCCGCAGCACGACGCCGGCTACGACGTGGCCGACTACCGCGGCGTCGACCCGCGGTTCGGCTCGCTCGGCGACGCCGACAAGCTGATCGCCACCGCCCACGACCTCGGCCTGAAGATCATCGTGGATCTGGTGCCGAACCACACGTCCAGCGAGCACGCCTGGTTCCAGGCCGCGCTGCGCGCGGCGCCCGGCAGCCCGGAGCGGGAGCGCTACATCTTCCGCGACGGCAAGGACGACGAGCCGCCGAACTCGTGGCAGAGCGTCTTCGGCGGCTCCGCCTGGGAGCGCCTGCCCGACGGCCAGTGGTACCTGCACCTCTTCGACGTCTCGCAGCCCGACCTCAACTGGGACCATCCCGAGGTCCGCGCCGAGTTCCTCGACATCCTGCGGTTCTGGCTGGACCGCGGCGTCGACGGGTTCCGGGTCGACGTGGCCCACGGCCTGATCAAGGACGCCGAACTGACCGACTGGAGCGCGCCCTCGGTGATCCTGGGCGGCCTGGAATCGGTCGGCCCGCCGCCACCGATGTGGGACCAGGAGGGCGTGCACGAGATCTACCGGCAGTGGCGTGCCGTCCTCGACGAGTACGAGGGCGGCCGCATCCTGGTGGCCGAGGCCTGGGTGCAGCCGGAGGAGCGGCTCGCCCGGTATGTGCGGCCCGACGAGATGCACCAGGCGTTCAACTTCCCGTACCTGGAGGCGCCCTGGAAGCCGGCCGAGCTGCGGGAGGTGATCGACTCCTCGCTGGCCGCGAACGCCACGGTCGGCGCGACCACCACCTGGGTGCTGTCGAACCACGACGTGGTGCGGCACGCGTCCCGGCTGGGCTTCCCGGTCGGCGAGGGCCGCAAGCCCGGCATCGGCGCCGAGGACCCGCAGCCGGACACCGCCCTCGGCCTGCGCCGGGCCCGGGCGGCGACGCTTCTCATGCTGGGGCTGCCCGGGTCGGCGTACCTCTACCAGGGCGAGGAGCTCGGGCTGCCGGAGCACACCACGCTGCCGGACGAGTTCCGCGAGGACCCGGCGTGGGAGCGGTCCGGGCACACCGAGCGGGGCCGCGACGGCTGCCGGGTGCCGATCCCGTGGGAGGCCGACGCGCCGTCGTACGGTTTCGGCCCGTCCGACGCCAGCTGGCTGCCGCAGCCGGCGATCTGGGCGGAGTACGCGCTGGACCGGCAGGTGGGCGTGCCCGGCTCGACCTACGAGCTGTACCGCTCGGCGCTGCGCACCCGGCGCGAGCACGCGCTCGGCGCCGGAACCCTGA
This sequence comes from Actinoplanes sp. NPDC024001, assembly GCF_040638955.1. NCBI lineage: Bacteria > Bacillati > Actinomycetota > Actinomycetes > Micromonosporales > Micromonosporaceae > Actinoplanes > Actinoplanes sp. NPDC024001. Next base: position 207,411 of record NZ_JBEZZB010000002.1, on the reverse strand, counting down.
GCTGGCAGGAGAGCGAGCCGCAGGTGCTGGCCTTCCGCAACGACGGCATCGTGGTGCTCGCCAACTTCGGGGCCGAGGCGGTGGAGCTACCGGCCGGCGCCCGGGTCCTGCTGAGCAGTGAGCCGCTGGACGCCGACGGGCGTGTCCCCACCGACGTCACCGTCTGGGCGATGCTCTGAGGCCACGGCCAGCAGGGCGGTGTGCGTGTCGGCCATGTCCTTCGCCACCGTCCTGCTGGCCAGCCAGTACATGATCCCGGTCGGCACGAAGAACAGCACGAAACCGGCGAGCCCGACCGCGTAGTTCAGCGGCGGCGGATAGGCGCCGGACAGGCCCCGGAAGGCCACCCCGACCAGCGCGTTGCCGCCGGCCCGGCCGACCCCGTTGACCAGGTTGCCGAGGCTGTAGACGGTGCCGCGGTGCTGCGGCGGGTTCACGTCGGCGATCATCGCGAACCAGTTCGGCGAGTTCGCCGAGGTCAGCATCAGCGCGAAGACCGCGGTGGCCAGGCAGGCCGCGACGGTCGGCTCGGTCACCACGTTCGCCAGCACGCCGCGGATCACCGCGCCGGTGCCGGCGCCGTCGGGCACGGTGATCTTCATCGGCACGAAGAACAGCACCACATAGAACGGTACGGCTGCCAGCACGCCGACCGCCGCGACCAGCGCCCGCCCCCGCGGGGTACGGCGCTGCAACCGGTCCCCCGCGAGGCCGCCGAGGATCGACAGGGCCGCCCCGAGCTGGAAGATCGTCGCGAAGACGCTGCCGATCAGCACCGCCGTGCCGGCCGAGTAGCCCTGGTCCTCGGCTCGGGCCCGGAACAGGATCGGCAGCCAGACCAGCGAGCCGAAGGCGATCTGCGCGGTGCCGCCCTGCAGGATCAGCCAGACGTTGGTGCGCCGCTTGAGGATCACCGGGATGTCCTGGTGGCGGATCCGCTCGTCGTACTCGACCCCGGCCAGTTCGGGCTGGCTGTCGCCGCGCGGCACGTTGTAGGTGAACAGGTAGGCCAGCGTGGCGAGCACCCCGGCTGCCGCGGTGATCAGGAACGGCCGCCGCCAGTCGGCGTGGCCGAGGAGGCCGCCGACCAGGGTGCCGGCGAGCGTGCCGACGCCCTGCGACAGGCCCCAGAAGCTCATCACCAGGCCGCGCCGCCTCGGCGAGATCAGGTCGCTGACCACGGCGAAGCTGACCGACGCCACCCCGCCGAGGCCGAAGGCCGCCAGCACCTGCGCGGCGAGGAACGACGGATAGCTGCTGGCGAGACCGGACCACGCGGTGCCGATCACCCAGATCACGGTGCCGGCCACCAGCACCGGCTTGCGGTCGGTGCGGTCGCCGACGTACGCGAAGCCGATCGCCGCCACGGCGCTGATCAGGAACATGGCGGTGGTGGCGAGGGCGATGTGTCCCTCGCCGACCCCGAGGTCATCGGCGATGCTGCCGTAGAGCGGCGGCACGATGCCGATCGCCACGTTGTCGAGGGCGGCCAGGATCACGAACACCACCACGCTGTAGACGCGGTGCGCGGTCCCGCCGTTGCCCATCACGCGGTAGAGGCTAGACGACGGGCGGGCGGCGCTGCCCCCAGACAGCGCCGCCCTTCTTACCCCGTTCCCCGAAGGGTCGTTCGCCGGCTCAGTTGCCGATGGTGGCCTGCGGGCCGGCGTACTTGGCGAGCAGGGCGGGAACGTCCGCCGCCGCATCGAGGGTGTACGAGTAGAAGCTCTTCGGGTCGAACGCGGATCCGTTGGTCTGCTGCTTGCCCGTCGAGTTCTTCACGATGCTGCCGCTCTGCTTGAGCTGGGCGGCCGACGTGTCGTTGTAGTACGGGTTCGCGACCTTGTCGAAGTAGCTGTTCTCCAGAACCATCTTGGTGCCGCCGCGCGACAGGTTGCCGTACGCGGTGATGTTCTGCAGGTAGTTGTTGTAGAGGTGGGCGTAGGCCACGTTGTCGGTGCTGGGATTGCGCTGGTTGGTGTTCTTGATCCAGTTGTGGTGGATCGTCATCCGCGCGGTGACGTTCTCGGTCCAGCCGATGCCGAAGGCCTTGTTGCCGGTGTCCAGGACGTTCCAGGACACGGTCAGGTAGCTGGTGTCCTTCCGGCTGTCGATCATGCCGTCGTTCATCCGCGTGATCTTGCAGTGGTCGATCCAGATGTGGTCGGCGGTGTCCATCTGGATGCCGTCGTAGTCGAAGTCCTTGTCGTCCGGGTCGTCCTCGGTCATCTGGGTGTCCCGGATGGTGAGGTTGCGGATGATGACGTTCTTGACGCCCGCACCCAGGAAGAAGCCGCCGCCGACGATCTCGCCGGTGGTGCCGGCGCCGACGATGGTCTTGTTCGACTTGACCTTGAGCTCGGTGCCCTTCGGGGTGATCGTGATCGCCCCGGCCACCTTGATCACGTAGGGCTCGGTCGCGGTGACGTACTTGGTCAGGTCGGCGAGGTTCTTCACGGTGACCGTGGCGCCGGCCGCGCCGCCGGTGGTGCCGCCACCGGTCGAGGCGAACCCGTCCGGCGTGCTCGGCCAGGTCCGGTCGGTGCTGCCGCCGCCGCTGCCGCTCGCCGGGGTGAAGGCCCACTGCTTGTTGCTGTTGGCGGTGCAGGTCTCCTGGATGATCGCCGCGCCGTTCGCGGTCGAGGCGCCCTGGTCCGAGATGCACAGGCCGCTGTTCACGTTGATGATCTGGAACGTGTCGGTGCCCGACGCGGCCAGCTTCCACTGCTGATTGGTCTGACTTCCGGCACAACCCCACTGCTGCAACTGCTGACCCGAGGTCTTCGACCCGGACGGCACATCGACACACTTACCGCTGTTCACGTTCTGCAGCAGGAAGTTGCTGCCCGACGCCACCAGCTTGAACTGCTGCCACGTCGCGTTCGCCGTACAACCCCACTGCTGCAGCAGGGCACCGTTGTCCTTCGACGCGGCCGGCACATCGATGCACTTACCGCTCTTCTTCACGACGAGCTGATACGTGTTACCGGCCGTCGGCGCGGTCGCCGCGTTGGACGGGAGCACCGAGTAACCGACGATCGCGGCCGGGACGGCCAGCACGGTGGCCGCCAGGGCGGCACGCTTCTTCTTCGACATAGCCATGATCAACCCACCGGGTTCCAGTTGTCCGAGCCCGCGAGGTACTTCTGCGGGGTGTAGTTGGCGGCCTGCGAGTCACTGAGCTGCGGCCGGTTGCTGTTGGTGGTCGCGCCGGAGCCGGTGTTCCGGTACTCCAGGAACCGGGCGTTCTTCCACGAGTTGGACGACATGTCGGTCCACGGCTGAGCCGTCTTGATGGTGGCGCTCAGGCTGGTCTCGCGGTAAAGCACCTGCGCGTTCGGGCCCCACGGGCGGCCGAGCTGGGTGGTGTTGTTCGTCGCGCCGGTCACCGTGCACTGGTAGAACAGGAAGCCGTACGCGTTGGCCGCGTCGGTCCGGGCCGCGGTGATCGGTCCGCCGGTGCTGCGCTTCTGGTAGACCTTGGTCGCGTTGAAGACCGCGGTCCCGCCGCCGAAGATGAAGTCGACGGTGCCCTCCACGTAGGAGTTCTTGACGTACGAGCGGCCGCTGTTGACCAGCAGGGTGTCCTGGGCGCCGAGGAACCGGACGTTGTCGAAGACCAGTTTGTCGGCGTTGAGGTTCGCCGCCACCGCCTGGCTGCCCTCGCCGTAGTCGTTGGCGATCGTCAGGTTGGTGGCGTTGAGCTCCTTGCCGTTGGCGAAGAGCGTCGCGCTGCCCGAGGTGCCGTAACCGCCGGCCGAGCTGTGGTTGTTGACGATCACCACGTCGTCGGACGAGTCACCGCCGCCCTTGAGCGTGACGTACGGCTTGTTCGACGGGATGGTGACGATCTCCCGGTAGGTGCCGGGCTTGATGGTGATGGTCCGCCGGCTGGTGTTGTTCGCCGGGACCGCGTCGATCGCCGCCTGCACGGTCCGGTAGGTCCCGGTGCCGTCGGCGGCGACCGTGAAGGAGCCGGTCGTGCCACCGGAGACCGGGGTGAAGGCCCACTGCTTGTTGCTGTTGGCGGTGCAGGTCTCCTGGATGATCGCCGCGCCGTTCGCGGTCGAGGCGCCCTGGTCCGAGATGCACAGGCCGCTGTTCACGTTGATGATCTGGAACGTGTCGGTGCCCGACGCGGCCAGCCTCCACTGCTGATTGGTCTGACTTCCGGCACAACCCCACTGCTGCAACTGCTGACCCGAGGTCTTCGACCCGGACGGCACATCGACACACTTACCGCTGTTCACGTTCTGCAGCAGGAAGTTGCCGCCCGACGCCACCAGCTTGAACTGCTGCCACGTCGCGTTCGCCGTACAACCCCACTGCTGCAGCAGGGCACCGTTGTCCTTCGACGCGGCCGGCACATCGATGCACTTACCGCTCTTCTTCACGACAAGCTGATAGGTGTTACCGGCCGTCGGCGCGGTCGCCGCGCTCGACGGCAGCATCGAGTAACCGACGAGTCCGGCCGGCACGACGAGCGCGGCCACCAGGCCGAGCAACGTCCGCTTGCGAGATCTTCTCTCTGCCACTGCGGTCCTTCCTACATGCGGGGATGCCGGCCAGGGGGTGGGCCGGAGTTCCTGTGCGTGTAGGTAGATGCCGCCGCGGCGGAGCGACAACAAGAAGTGGGAAAGAATTTCGGGGACGACCCCAGCGGGCCGTCCCCGAACACTCAGCGAACTCGGTCGAGCACCGCCTGCTGGGCGGCCGCGTACTGCTCCCGGATCAGCGGGACGCTGCTGTCCTCGTACAACGAGGGGTTTTCGGCCGACCAGGTGGGCGCGACGTCACCGCCCAGGGTGACCCATGCGGCCTGGCGGGCCGCACCGTCGGCCACATACTCCCCCGGCGGGGGAACCAGCACCGGCTTGCCGAAGAGCGCGGGCGCGATGCGGCGGACCGCCTCGCTGCGCGCCCCGCCGCCGACCAGCACGATCCGGTTGGCCGTCGCCCCGGTCGCGACCAGCGCGTCCAGACCGTCGGCGAGCGCGCAGAGCATGCCCTCGACGGCGGCCCGGGCCAGGTGGGCCGGGTCCGAGGTCTTCAGGGTGAGCCCGTGGATCGCGCCGGTGGCGTCCGGGCGGTTCGGGGTGCGCTCACCCTCCAGGTACGGCACCAGGACCAGCCCGTCCGCACCCGCCGGAGCGGTGAGCGCGAGCCGGGACAGCTCCTCGTGGTCGACGCCGAGCAGCTTCGCCGCCGCGTCGAGGACCCGGGCCGCGTTCAGCGTCACCACGATCGGCAGGAAGCGCCCGGTCGTGTCGGCGAAGCCGGCGACCGTGCCGCTCGGGTCGATCGGCGCCACGTCGGAGGAGACGAAAACCGTTCCGGACGTGCCGATCGAGACGATCACGTCGCCGGGCAGCGCGCCGGTGCCGAGGGCGGCCGCCGCGTTGTCACCGGCACCCGGGCCCAGCGGCGCGCCGTTGGGCAGCCGGCCGGCGATGCCGGTCGGGCCCAGCACCTCGGGCACCATCAGGGGCCGCCCGAAACCGAGTTCCAGCAGGTCCTGCCGGTACTCGTTGGTTTTCGCCGACCAGTAGAGGGTGCCGCTGGCGTCGCTGCGATCGGTCTTGATGTCCGCGATGTCGGTGAATCCCGACAGCTTCCAGGTCAGCCAGTCGTGCGGCAGGCAGACGGCAGCGACGCGGTCGGCGAGCGCGGGTTCGTTGCGGGCCAGCCAGCGCAGCTTCGTCAGCGTGAAGCTGGCGACCGGCACGATGCCGACCGCGTCCGCCCACTTGTCCCCGCCGCCGAGCTCCTCGATCAGGTCGGCGGCCGCGCCGGCGCTGCGCGTGTCGTTCCACAGCAGCGCCGGGCGGACCACCTCACCGTTCTCGTCGAGCACGACCATGCCGTGCTGCTGTCCGGCGACCGAGGCGGCGGCCACGTCGTCCAGGCCGCCGGCCTCCTCGATCGCCGACTGCAGCGCGGCCCACCAGGCATCCGGATGCACCTCGGTGCCGTCCGGATGACTCGCCCGGCCCTGCCGGACCAGCGCGCCGGTCTCGGCGTCGCGGATCACGACCTTGCAGGACTGGGTCGAGCTGTCGATCCCGGCTACCAGTGCCATGGGCTTTACCGGGCCCCGAGCAGGTGCTCGATCGCGAGCTGGTTCAGCCGGACGAAGCCGTAGCCCTGGGCACCGGCGGCGTCGGCGTCGTAGTCCTCGAAGGCGCTGCGGTCGGCGAGCAGGTCGGCGTAGGTCTCGCCCGGGTTGAGGGTCGGCGTGCCGAGCTCGGCGACCTTGGAGGCGGCCAGCGCCTCCTGCACCTCGGGGTCGGCGCGGAACGCCTTGGCCCGCTCCTTGAGCACCAGGTACATCCGGATGTTGGCCTTGGCCGACTCCCAGACGCCGTCGTAGTCCTCGGTGCGGGACGGCTTGTAGTCGAAGTGCCGGGGGCCGTCGTAGGCCGGGCCGCCGTCCGGGCCGTTCTCCAGCAGGTCGACCAGGGAGAACGCGCTGAGCAGGTCGCCGTGGCCGAAGACCAGGTCCTGGTCGTACTTCGGGCCGTGCTGACCGTTGAGGTCGATGTGGAAGAGCTTCTTGTGCCACAGCGCCTGGGCGATGCCCTGGGTGAAGTTGAGCCCGGCCATCTGCTCGTGGCCGACCTCGGGGTTGATGCCGAACAGCTCGGGCCGCTCCAGCTCCTGGGTGAAGGCGATGGCGTGGCCGGCGGTCGGGAGCAGGATGTCGCCGCGGGGCTCGTTCGGCTTCGGCTCGATGGCGAAGCGGAAGCCGTAGCCCCGGTCCTCGGAGTACTGCGCGAGCAGGTTGAGCGCCTCACGGTAACGGTCGAGCGCGGCCTTCACGTCCTTGGCCGAGTCGTACTCCGCGCCCTCGCGGCCGCCCCAGAGGACCAGGGTCTTCGCGCCGAGCTCGGCGCCGAGGTCCATCTGGCGCAGCACCTTGCGCAGCGCGTAACGCCGCACCGAGCGGTCGTTGCTGGTGAAGCCGCCGTCCTTGAACACCGGGTGGGTGAACAGGTTGGTGGTCACCATCGGGACGATCAGGCCGGTCTCGTCGAGCGCCTTCTTGAAGCCGGCGATGATGCCGTCGCGGGTCTGCGCGTCAGCGCCGAACGGCACCAGGTCGTCGTCGTGGAACGTGATGCCGTAGGCACCGATCTCGGCGAGCTTGTGCACCGCCTCGACCGGGTCGAGGGCAGTGCGGGTGGCGTCACCGAACGGGTCACGGGCCTGCCAGCCGACGGTCCAGAGGCCGAAGGAGAACTTGTCGTCACGGGTGGGCTGGAGTGCCACGGTTACCTCCACGAAACATGGCGGATTTGTTTATTGGTTGAATTATTTGGCCCGCGTGTGGCACTGTCAAGGGCGTGTTGAGCGGCCCCACGACGCCAGTGCGCCAGGCCAGCGTGCGAGCCCATAATCTCGCGCTGGTCCTGCACACCGTGGCGAACAGCGCAGATCGGCCATCTCGGGCGGCGATTGCCGCCGCCACCGGGCTCACCCGGGCCACCGTCTCCGCCCTCGTCGACGATCTGGTCGCCGGCGGGCTGCTGACCGAACTCGACCCGCCCCCGCGCACCGGCGCCGGCCGGCCCGCCGTCGGGCTCGCGCTCACCTCGGCCGGCCCGGCCGGGCTGGGCCTGGAGATCAACGTCGACTATCTGGCCGCCTGCGTGGTCGACCTGACCGGCGCGGTCCGGCAGCGCTTCGTGGAGCACGCCGACCAGCGGCCGGCCGGCGCCGAGGGCTCCCTCGCTGCGCTCGGCGCGCTCGCCGCCCGGGCCCGGCTCGCCGCCGAGGCCGACGGGCTGATCATCGCCGGCGCCGCGCTCGCCGTCCCCGGCCTGGTCACCGCCGACGGCCTGATCCGGGTGGCGCCCAACCTCGGCTGGCAGGACGTGGACGCCCCGGCGCTGCTGCGCGAGGTTCCCGAGCTGGCCGACCTGCCGATCACCGTGGACAACGAGGCCAACCTGGCCGCTCTCGGCGAGCTGCGGGTCACCGGCGGCGACCCGACGTATCTGTACGTGTCGGGCGAGATCGGCATCGGCGCCGGCCTGATCCTCGACGGCGACCTCTACCGGGGCGTGCGCGGCTGGAGCGGCGAGATCGGGCACCTGACCGTCTTCCCGGACGGCCGGCCCTGCCGCTGCGGCGCGCACGGCTGCCTGGAGCAGTACGCGGGGCAGGAGTCCCTCGCCACCGACGAGCCCCTGGCCGCCCAGGCCCTCGGGATCGCGCTGTCCGCCGTGGTCAACCTGCTGGACGTGCCGGCGATCGTGCTCGGCGGCGCCTACGCCCCGTTCTTCCCCCGGCTGCGCCCGGGGATCGAGGCCGAGCTCCACCGCCGGGTGCTCACCGCCGGGCTCGCCCCGGTGACGCTGCGCCCGGCCACCCTCGGCGCGGACGCCGCCATGCGCGGCGCAGCCGACACCGTCATCCGCTCGGTGCGCGACGACCCGGCCGCCTGGCTGCGCCGGGCCGGCTGACGCAGAACGGCCCCCGTCCTCTCGCGAGAACGGGGGCCGCCTGGTGTGTCTGTGACGGGTTACTTCGTGGCGGTGCGCTGACCGATCGCCTGGGCGAAGATCTGGGTGATCTTCGTCGGGTCCTCGGCGAAGAACGAACCAGCGCCTTCCACCGCACCCTCGATGGCCTGCAGCTCTTCCTTGCTGACCTTGTCGCCGATGCCGATCAGCACGAGCCGGACCGGCTTCTTCGGGTCGTACTCCTTCTTCAGAGCAGCGAGCAACTGTGCCCGGGTGAGGCCGTTCGCGTTGTCGTCCTCGCCGTCGGTGAAGAGGATGACCGAGTTGATCCGGCCGCCCTGGTAACCGTCCTTCACGTGCTTGTACGCGGCCAGCACCGTGTTGTAGAGGCCGGTGCCGCCACCCTCGACCGGGTCCAGCCTGTTGATCGACTGGTCCAGGCGGTCCCGCGCGACGGTCAACGGCTGGATGCGCTCCAGCTGCTTGTAGGGCAGCTCGCCGTCCAGGTTGGTGGCGAACCGCCAGACACCGACCTGCCAGTCGTCACCGAAGAGCGCGAGACCGGAGCGGGCCGCCTGCTGGGTGACCTTCGCCTTGCTCAGGCCGTTGGCGGTCGGCACCGGTTCGGACATCGAACCGGAGACGTCGAAGACCGCCAGTGCCCGGCCGGGCAGGGTGGTCGCGATCCAGCTACCGACGACACTGCTGAGCGCGGCGCCGTCCACACCGGAGGCGGCGGTCCCGCCGCTGCCCGGCTTGCCGGCCGACGGGGTGATCGCCGGCGAGGCCTGCGGGGCGCCGAGCGGCGCCTTGAAGGTCGAACCGTACGTCCCGTCCGCGGCACGCAGGCCGGCATTGCCGAGCGCTTCCTTGGCCGCGCTGCTGGTCAGCTGGTCGAGCAAGCCCTGCGCGGCGGCCGCCTTCTGCTGGTCCACCACCTGCGGCATGATCGAGTACGGGTAGTCGAGCGCCGTCGGGCTCGGGTCCACGTAGAGAGCGCTGAGCCGCACCGCGGGCTGCTTGGCGTTGTACGTCACCACCGCCTCCTCGGAGAGCGGCGCGGCGCTGAGGCCACCGGCCAGCTCGTCCTCGGTGGCCGCCTTCGGGAAGCGCTCCAGCAGCTCCTGGCGGACCTTCGAGTCACGCTCGGCGAGCGTCCGCAGCGCCTGGACCCGCCGCTCGGCGCCACCCTCACCGCTGGCGGTCGCCGCCTGGCTGATCGCGAGCAGGCTCACCAGCCCGGACGCGTCGCGGGACGGGTCGACGATGCCGACCTGCAGCGGCGTCTCGGAGTTGAACTGCGCGAGCAGCGTGTTCCAGGACAGCTTCTTGCCCGCCCAGCCGACCTTCTGCGCGATCGGCTCGGGCATGGCGACCACGAGCGGGCTCTGCGCGATCGGGACGATCTTGGATGGGTTGAAGCCGGAGGCGTCGTTGCGCAGGCGCAGCAGCCAGGTCGACGAGTCCGGGATCCAGACGTCGGGCACCTGCACCGACTCGAATCCGGTACCCAGGCCGACGAGGGTCGCCGAGTGCTCGCGCGAGACCGCGCCGGCCACGGTGGCCGCGCTCTGATCGGCGACGTCGACGGCAATACAGGTCCCACCGACCTCGGCGCCGTTCTGGCTCCACTGGTCGGCGACCTGCTTGACCGCCGGCGCGATCTCGGGCGCAGCGGCTACGGACAGTCGCACCGATCCGGTACAACCGGAGTCGGCGAACTGTTGATAGGTGAGCCACGCGCCGGAAATAACGACGACTATCGCCATCGCACCTCCGACGACGCCGGCTCCCTTCGAGTTGAAGTTCCTACGATGGCGGCCAGACACGCGCTCCATAGTGCGCATCTCCGAAGCTGAATGCCATATACGTTCGGACGAAAGTTACTCAGATTGGCTTTTCCCGATCTAGGGAACACCCAGCGTAGTTACTCGGTCTCGAACGGTGGCGACGCCAGCGCCGGAGACGCCGGATTTAACCGCAAAGATCACGGACGTCCCGTCTGACCGATCTTGCCTATGGCCTGATCATCGACGAGCTCCACCGGAGCAGGCAGGTGGGACTCGGCTCACCGGTCGGCTCGCCCTGCGAACCGGGAATTCCGGTCTCGGGATCGACCCGGAATATGGTTACGTTGTGTGAGCGCTCATTGGCTACGTAGAGGTGATCGCCGATGAGAGTCATATGCCTCGGCCACGTGCCACCGGTGGGCACTTCGGCAATCAGCGTCGCCGTTTCGCCGTCCCAGGAGAAGGCGGAAACGGTGTCCGGTCCCCGGTTCGCCACATAGACGAAACGGCCGTCGCGCCGGACCGTCACCTCCGACGGGTGCACCGGCCCGGGCAGCGTGCTGGACGCGACCTCGCCCCGAGGCTCCAACCGCGGGCCGCCGGCCGGCCGGTACCAGGACAGGTTCGCAGCGAGCTCGCCGGCCAGGATCAGGGCCCCGTCGCCCGACCACACCAGATGGCGCGGGCCGGTGCCGGGTTTCGCCTCGACCGCCGGCTCCGCCGGGCCCAGCCGGCCGGAGATCGGGTCCAGCCGGGACCGCCACACCCGATCGGAGCCGAGGTCGGAGATGAGCACGTCGGCGCCGTTCGGCTCGGGGACGACCTGGTGGGCGTGCGGCCCCTCCTGGCGCTCGGCGTCCGGCCCGGAGCCGGTCAGCGTGAGCAGATCGCTGCGGACGCCCGGCACACCGTCGGCGTCCAGCGGGAAGACGGTGACCGACCCGCTGCTGTAGTTGGCCACGACCAGGTGCCGGCCGTCCCCGGTGACGGCCAGGTGGCACGGGTCGGCGCCGCCGGTCGGCTGCACGGCCAGCGGGATGAGCGAGCAGTCCGGCGCGACCGCGAAGGCGGTGATCGTGCCCTCGTGCAGCTCGTTCACCGCGTAGAGCACCGGGAGCGTGGGGTGCTGCGCCAGGAACGAGGGTGACGGGGTGCGTGCCGCGAGGCCGAGCCGGGTCAGCTCCCCGGTGGCCGGGTCACGGCGCAACAGCGTGATGCCGTCGCCCTCGCCTCCCTTGTCTCCCGTGTAGCAGCCGACGAAGACGTATTCAGCACTGGAACCCATGAGGCTGATCCTACGGGGAGCGGCGTTTCTTGACCGGTACAGAAGACGCGGGTTACTGTACCGGTACAGAGAAGGAGCCGAGGAGGATGCCATGGAACTGCCCGCCGCGTACCTCCGCGGGGTCCAGGACGTGACCCGCGAGGTCCACAGTGCCCGGCCGGACGCCCCGGTCGTCGTCGAGACGGAACGCGCGGGCCGTACCCCGCGCCTGCGGTTGTCGCTGTCGCGCGTGCTCTACCGGGCGGCCGTGGCGGTCGCTCCCGCCGGGCACCGCCCGGCCTAGACATCACTGGATCCGCCGGGATCGCCTCCCACCACCGTCCGGTGGGAGGCGATCCCGGCGCTACGGTGTGGGGCAGCGGAAAGGAACGGTGATCCGGTGCCCAGGGTGACCTTGCAGACCATCGCCGACCGGGTCGGCGTGAGCCGGATGACGGTGTCCAACGCTTTCTCCCGCCCCGATCAGCTCTCCCCCGCACTGCGCGAGCGGATCCTCTCCGCCGCCCAGGACCTCGGCTACGTCGGGCCCGACCCGACCGCCCGGGCCCTCGCCAGGGGCACCACCGGCGCGGTCGGCATCCTGCTCACCGACTCGCTGCGCTACGCCTTCACCGACCTGGTGGCCGGCGGCTTCCTCGGTGCGATCGCCGAGGAGCTCGCGCCCACCGGCCTCGCCATCACGCTGCTCACCTCGTCCGGTTCGGACCTGCTGGTGCCGGCCCGGGACGTGGCGATCGACGGGGCCCTGGTCTACTCCTGCGACCCCACCTCACCGGCCGTGTCCTGGCTGCGCCGGCGCAAACTCCCGATGGTCTTCGTCGACCAGGACCCGGCCGACGACGTGGCCTCGGTCAACATCGCCGACCGGGAGGGCGCCCGGGCGGCCGCCCAGCATCTGCTCGACCTCGGTCACCGCCGGATCGCCATCGCGATGAACGGCCAGCACGGGCAGTACGGCTTCATCACCGACGCGGACGACCTCATCGAGGGACACGCCTCCCACCAGCGGCGGCTCGGCTGGTTCGACGCGCTGAAACCCGCGGGGGTCGAGCCGGTGGTGATCCGTCACCCCATCGAGCGGACCCAGGACGTACGCCGGGACGCCCGCGCCCTGCTGGAGCGGGCCGACCGCCCGACCGCCGTCCTGTGCTTCTCCGACGGCACCGCGGTCGGCGTGCTCCAGGCCGCCGACGACCTGGGGTTGCGGGTGCCGGACGACCTGTCGGTGGTCGGCTTCGACGACGGCCCCCTGGCGGCGCAGCTGCACCCGCCGCTGACCACCGTGCATCAGGACGTCGAGGAGAAGGGCCGGGTCGCGGCGGCCGCGCTCACCGAGGCGATCCGGCGGGCCCGCACCGGCGAGCCCGCGGGGCCGGTGCCGCACGTCCGGCTCCCGGCCACCCTGGTGGTGCGCGGCAGCACCGGGCCGGCGCCGGCCTGAGTCAGCGGCGGCCGGCGGAGGTCAGCTGACGCCGGGCCACATACTCCACCAGCTCGATCAGCACGTTGCGGGCCGCCACCTGGTCACGGGCGTCGAAGAGGACCACCGGCACGCCCGGGTCCAGGTCGAGGGCACGGGCCACCGCCTCCGGCGCGAACCGGTTCTGGGTGTCGAAGCAGTTCACCGCCACCACGAACGGCGTGCCCCGCTGCTCGAAGTAGTCGATCGACGGGAAGCAGTCGGCCAGCCGGCGGGTGTCGGCCAGCACCACCGCACCGAGCGCACCCTGCGACAGCTCGTCCCAGAGGAACCAGAACCGGTCCTGGCCGGGCGTGCCGAACAGGTAGAGCTGCAGATCCTCGGTGATGGTGATCCGGCCGAAGTCCATGGTCACCGTCGTGGTGGTCTTGCCCTCCACACCGGAGACGTCATCCGCACCCTCGGCGCCGGTGAGGATCTCCTCGGTCTGGAGTGGCCGGATCTCACTGACGGATCCGACCATCGTCGTCTTGCCCGCGCCGAACCCACCAGCGATGAGGATCTTGAGTGCGACCGGGATGCGCGACGAGCCGCCGTTGCGGTCAGAGCGCACGGAGTCCATTGACAACCGCCTTGAGTACGTCGACGTCGTGCGGCTGCGTGGCCGCCGGAGGTTCGTACAGCGAGATGAGCCCCGCGGTTCGGAGATCACCCAGGAGCACCCGGACCACGCCGATGGAGAGGTCCAGTTGGGACGCCAATTCAACCACGGAGATCGGCTCCCACGCGGCAGCCACGATGGCGTGGTGCTCAGGTTGCAACTGCGGCCCGAGGGGCATGTCGGGGACGGTGGCCACGACGAACGCGACCAGGTCGAAGTCGCCGTCGGACGGGGCGACCCGGCCCTGGGTCATCGCGTACGGCCGGACCACCGGCCCGGCGTCGTTGTCCAGCCAGTCGTGGTTCACCCGCGGCTGCTCAGAGGGCATCGGACGGTGCGAGGACCGTCCGCTCCGGCGCGCTCATGATCTGTCCGACCCGGGTCACCAGCATCGCCATCTCGTAGGCGATCAGGCCCAGGTCGGCGTCGGCGGAGGCGAGCACGGCCAGGCAGGCGCCCTGCCCGGCGGCCGTGACGAAGAGGAAGGCCTCCTCCATCTCCACCACCGTCTGGCGGACCTGACCGGCCCGGAAGTGCCGGCTCGCGCCCTTGGCCAGGCTCTGGAACCCGGCCGCCATGGCCGAGAGGTGCTCGGCGTCCTCCCGGCTCATCGCCGCGGAACAGCCCAGCATGAGCCCGTCGGCCGAGAGGACCACCGCCTGCTGCGCGGTTGGCACCCGTTCGACGAGGTCGTCGAGGAGCCAGGTGAGGTTCGCGCTCTGCTTCGTCGTTGCCACTATGCGTCCTTCTCCAGCCTGAGGTTCTCGCCGGGACCCGCGGCGCGGTCGCCGGCCGCGCCCGCATCGGTCCCGGATGGTGCGTTGTCCCGTGCCGTCGCGACATCGACGAGGGCCGGGAAGCTGACGGTAGCCGCAGCGGACCTTTCGTCCCCGAGCGGGATCTCGGGCGCCTCACCGGTCGCCGCCCGGGAGGCGTCGACCCGGCCCCGGTTCGTGCCCATCTGCAGGGCGCTCATCAGTGAGCGGACCTGCTCCGGCGAGCGGGCCGGAGCGGTCGCCTCCGGCTGCACGGTCGGCTGCCGCAACTGCGGGGCGAGGCTCGCCTGGCGGACCCGCCGCGGCAGCCCGTCGAGCACACCGCTGTCCGGCTCGTCGTCAGTGATCGGCTCGGCGGCCGGCGCCTTCTCCGGCATCGGCAGCGTGGGGGCCGAGGCCGCGGGCGCCGAGTTCCGCGGGACCGCACGCGGCGCCGGGATCGCGTCGAGCGGCGCCGGCTCGGCGGAGTGCGCGCCCTTGCGGCGGGCCCGCCGGCGCTGGACCAGGCCCTCGGCGCTCAGCTCGGCAGCGACCACGCTCGGCGACGGGCCGCTGATCTCACCGGTGGCCCGGTGCAGCCCGGTCCCGTCGGACACCCGCTCCGGGGTCATCGCCCCGTCGTCGCCGCGCCGTCCGGCCACCGTGACCTGTTGCAGCTTCTCGGTGCCGGACCACTGCAGCGCGGCCAGCGAGTTCCGGGCCGGGTCGTCGCTGCCGGAACCCACCAGCGGGCTGTTCAGGCCGCGGTCGGGCGAGCCGCCGGGGCCGGCCGGCAGGACCGGGCCGGGCGCGGCGGTCACCAGGTCGCCCGGGATCAGCACGATGGCGGTCACGCCGCCGTAACCGGAGGTCCGCAGCGACACCCGGATCTGGTGCCGGTTCGCCAGCTGCGCCACCACGAACAGGCCGAGCCGGGCGCTGTCGGTCGGGTCGAAGTCCGGCGGCTCGGCGAGCCGCCGGTTCGCCTCCTCGATCGCCTCCGGGGTCATGCCGAGGCCGCGGTCCTCGATCTCGATCGCATAGCCGTTCGGCAGCACCTGGCCGACGACCTGGACCCGGGTGTGCGGCGGGGAGAACGACGCAGCGTTCTCGATCAGCTCGGCGAGCAGGTGGATCACGTCACCGACGGCCCGGCCGACCAGCGCGGACGAGTTCACCGAGCGGATGTCGACCCGCTTGTACTCCTCCACCTCACTGATCGCGCCACGGACGACGTCGATCACCGGCACCGGGTTGCGCCAGCCTCGGCCGGGCGCCGCGCCGGCCAGGATGACCAGGTCCTCGGCGTGCCGCCGCATCCGGGTGGCGAGGTGGTCGACCCGGTACAGGTCCTCCAGCTCCTGCGGCTCGGTCTCCCGGCGCTCCATCCGGTCCAGCAGGGAGAGCTGACGGTGCAGCAGCGTCTGGCTACGGCGGGCGATGTTGAGGAACACCTCGTTGATGCCGCGCCGGACGTTCGCCTCCTCGACGGCGGACTGCACGGCCGTACGCTGAACGTCGTTGAACGCGTGACCGAGCTGGCCGATCTCGTCCAGGCCGTACTCCAGCGGGGGTGTCTCGACGTCGACGTCGACGGCCTCGCCGCGCTGCAGGCGCCGGACCACCGAGGGCAGCCGCTCGGAGGCCATCTCCAGCGCCTCGCGCCGCAGCCGGATGAGGCGGCCGACGATCGAGCGGCCGAACCGCACCGAGACCAGCACCGAGAGCACCAGGGCGAGCAGGCCGAGCAGGCCGGCGACGGCCAGCCAGAGCAGCACGCTCGCGGCCAGCGGGGTGGCGTCCTCGGCGATCTGCTCGACGGCCCGCAGCTGGAAGGCGGTCAGGTCCTGGGTCGCCTGGTCGTAGACCGGCTGCCACTGGGCGCCCGAGATCGGTGTCGGACCGCCGATGTAGCTGTCCCCGATCAGCACGCTCTGCATCCGGGTGAGTTCCAGCAGGGTCGGGCTCATCAGCAGCTTGGCGAAGTCGCCCTGCACCTCGACCGGCATGTCGGCGACGCCCGCCTCGAGCAGGTACCGCGAGGTGCTCAGACTCTCCATCAGGGAGCGGCGCGACTCGGCGTCGATGCGCCCGGCCGCGGCGGCCGCCGCCATCAGCGCGTCGGCCCGGCTCAGGTACTCCTGGCCGCGGAAGGCGCTGATCACGCCGCGGACCTCCCGGTCGACGCGCTCGCTGAAGAACACCGCGGCGGTCCGGGAGACGTCGAACCCGAGGTCGACGACGTCGTTGAAATAGCCCATCTGGCTGAGCACGTCCAGGTCACGGGTGTCGATCCGGGCGCGGATCTGCGACAGGTCGGTGAGCCTGGTGTCCAGTTCGGCCACCTCGGCACGGACCGTGTCGTTCAGGTCGGCGCCGGCGACGGCCGCGCGGAAAGTCGTGATCGCCTTATCGGTCGCCGCGCGCTGCTGTGCCAGATCGTCCGCCTTCGCGCCGCGAATGGCCAGGTAGGCGGCGGAAAAGTGCCGTTCGCGCTGAACCTGCATGATCAATTGCAGCCCCGGGTCACCGAGCCGGTGCACGGCCTCGCGGGCCTCCAGCAGGTTGAGAGCCGGACCCGAAGTCACCACCGTGGCGAAGATCCAGAGCGCGAGCAGTGCCGAGAGCGGCACCGCGACCATCGCGATGATCTTCGAACGGATCGACCAGTTGTGACTTCTCATCAGGCTCCGCCCGAGGGGTTCGGTAGGAAACGATCAACGCCTGGCCGGCCGCGACGGGGCGATCAGAAAGGGACGGCCGTCACGCCTGACTCATGCGCTCCGGCAGAATACGTAATGACGTCCGTCTCAGCTAGTTCCGCGCTGTAACGGATGCTGGGCATCCATACCGTTTGTCCTGGCAGATTGGCATCCGATCTTTTTACGGACAGGTCGGCCATGCGACACCCGTATCACCGTGACTGTGCGTGATGGGATTGGTGTCCGGTACGAAGTGGGAATACCTCCTGAGGAAGAAGGAGGAACCTGATGTCCGCCACCGTCACCATCGTCCTGATCGTCGTCGTCCTACTAGTCGTGGCAGCGATCGCCTTCGGTGTCCGGGCCGCGCGGCGCCGCAAGCTCCAGCAGACCTTCGGCCCCGAGTACGACCGGGTGGTCGCCGACACCGGCAACCGCACCGAAGCGGAGCGCGAGCTGCTCGAGCGCACCAAGCGGCACGCGCAGCTGGAGCTGAAGCCCCTGTCGCCGGAGTCCCGTTCGAAGTACTCGGCCGCCTGGGAAGAGGTGCAGATCCGCTTCGTGGACAACCCCAAGGAGGCGGTCGGGACCGCTGACGAGCTGGTCACCCGGCTGATCGCCGAGCGCGGCTACCCGACCGGGGACTACGACGAGCGCATCGCCAACCTCTCCGTGGAGCACGCCGCCACCCTGGAGCACTACCGTGCCGCGCACGACATCAGCCGGCGCAGCAGGAACAACGAGGCCGAGACCGAGGATCTGCGGCAGGCCCTGGTCCACTACCGCGCGCTCTTCGCCGACCTGCTCGGTGAGGACCCGGTCGCGCACACCAGCCCGGCGCCGACCGCCGAGAGTACGGCCGAGGACACCACGCCGCCGGCGCCTCGCCGTAGCGTGACCGACACTGAGGACACTGCCACCGACCCCGGCGTCGCGCGCACCCGCCCCGACGCCACCAGCCGCTGAGGAGCTCCACGATGCGCTTCTTCTCCAACGAGGCCAAGGACAACGCCGAGGAGCGGGACCCCGCCGACTCGACCGTGCAGTCGGAACCGGTGGCGGTGCCGCCGCAGCGGGCCGGTTCGCCGTGGCAGCACGCCCCGGCCGAGGCGGCCGACGACCCTGACCGGCCGCCGGTGCACGAGCCGGCGCCGCAGCCGACCGCGTTCGGCGCGTCCACTGTGGGTGGTGCGGTCGCGGCCTCGGCCGCCGCCGGCCCGCACGACACCGCGTCGCCGGCCACCGACCGCACCACCGACGCCGCGTCGGGGGTGGCCGACGACCGGACCGTGCCGCTGAACAGCACCCCCACCGCCGACCGGACCGACGACGTCGACAAGACCGTGCCGCTCGGCTCCACCACGGCCGAGAAGCCCGGCACGGCGGACGACGAGGTCGCGTGGACCGGGTCGGCCACGCACCCGGAGACGCACAAGGACAAGGACGACTCCCCGGTCGACCTCGCCCTGGAGGATCACGGCACGTTCGACGACCCGAAGGTCGCGGACGAGGTTCGCACCGAGGCCGAGACCCCGGCCGAGTCCGATAAGGATCGCGAAGGCGCCGAGCGCGCCGAGCGCGCCGACGAGGCCGCGGCCATGGCGGCACCGGCCGGGCCGGCGCCGTTCTTCCCCACCGCCGACACTCAGGCCCTGCGGGAACGCTGGCGTGACGTGCAGCTGCGTTTCGTCGACGACCCGAAGGGCGCCACCGCGGAGGCCGCCGGCCTGGTGGACGAGGCGGTCGACAAGCTCACCTCCGCGCTGCGTGACCAGCGGGGCTCGCTCTCCAAGGGCACCGAGGACACCGAGGCGCTGCGGGTGGAGCTGCGCAGTTACCGGGACATCCTGGACCGGCTGCTCGGCCTCTGACCGCACCGGTCGACAACGGAAAGGGAGCCCGGTGGGCTCCCTTTTTCCTTGCCGGTCAGCTCTGCGGCGGCTCAGACGGACCGGGGTCCTCGGGCGGCGCGCTGGACGACTCGGTGGGCGGGGTCGCCGGTTCGCTGGTGGACAGCTCGACGGACGGCGAGGCCGACGGCGAGACGGACGGCGGTGCGGAGGACGCCGGGACGGACGGGCTCGCCGACGCGGACCGCGAAACCCGCACCGGCGGGTCGGCCGGCGCGGAACGGGTGGGCTTCGTCGTACGCGAAATGATCGCTGGAACCGTGTGCCGCGCTGCCGGCTCGGTGGTCTCCGGCGCCGCGCCCGCACCGACCCCGCCGAAGTCGACCTCGGCACCGGTGTCCGGGAACTGCTCGCCGACCGTGGACGGCCGCTCGCCGGGCGCGACGTTCACCGCGCCCAGCTGGGCGCCGAGCCAGAGTGCGGGGCCGACCCCGATGGCGACGATGGCCCCGAACAGCGTCAGTGGACCTCGTTCCATGAGTGCCCTCCCCCGCTACGAGACGATCGTCGCGCGCCTCCGGGACTGCTGCTACCCATTTCGGATGGCACCGAAGCCAACAACCGCTGAGGTTATTGTGACCCAAAGTGACGTAACGGTTGCTCATCCGTCGTGGATGAGACTGCGGGCCGCGCGGCGCTCAGCGGGTTCCGGCCAGGAAGGCCACCGCGTCCTCCCACGCTGACCAGCCACCGGGCAGTTCCTCGGTGTCGAAAGCCGGCCGCAGGGTGACGCTTCCACCGTCCCGCAGGTCGAGCACCCAGCCCCGGCGGCGGCCGGAGAGCGCGGTGATCGACGCCACGTCGGCGAAGGGCAGGAACCGGCTCCCCTCGACCGGCGCGGTCGCGAACCGGGCCAGTCGGCGGCGGGCCTCGGCCGTCCGGCCGCGGGGCAGACCGGGCACCAGGTGCAGGCCCAGGTCGGTGATCAGCAGATCGGTGCGCTCGCCGTCGGCGGTGAGGTTGACCAGACCGCCGAGTGCCTGGGCGCGGGCCGGCGCGACGGCGCCGGCGGGTGCGGCCAGGTCGACGCCGATCTTCTCCAGATACTCCCGGACCGAGGCGACCGTGGCCGGGTCCGCGGCGGCCGCGGCCAGTTCGGCGAGGTTCAGGTACGCGCCGTCGGCACCGACCACCTCGGCCGCCCCGGTCCAGCTGTGCCGCCACCGGACGACCCCGCTGCGCAACGCGGCGAGAGCGAGCATCAGGCCGAGCAGGTCGACGATGCGTGCGGTGGTCTCCTCCGGCGTGCCACCCGGGAAGATCGTGCCGGCCGCCTCGCGCAGCCGGCCGTCGCCGGCGAGGTCCAGGACCTGCTCCGGACCGGACACGGCAGAGCCCACCGCCCGGGAGACGGTGGCCAGTGCGGCCTCGGCCTCGCGTTCCATCTCGGCGGTGCGCGCCAGGCTGAGGAACTCGTCCCAGGAGACGACGGTGCGCTCGCCCGGCGGGAACGCCACGTCCTGCAGTGCACGGCCCAGTTTCGGCAGGTCGGGCACGAGGTCGGGGGTGTCCTCGGCCGGTTCCGCCGGCTCGGTCGATGCGGTTGGCTCGGCCGGTTCCGCGGGTGTCAGGGCGGCCAGCCGCTCGGCCAGCGGCGGATGGGTGTCCCACGGCCCGGACGGCTCCGGCTCCTGCGCCCGCAGCCGCGACAGGTCGGCGGACCGGGCGGCCAGCACCCGCAGCAGCCCGCCGAAGACGTCGTCCGGGACGTATCCGGCCTGCCAGCCCGGCCCGACGTACTCGGCGTGGAAGAGCCGCTGCATCCCGGCGAGGGCGGGCAGGTCACGCAGGGCCGCGACGGTCGGCCCCACCCCGGCGTGCTCGGCGGCGATCCGGTCGGCGGCCAGCTCGTGCTCCCGGCTGAACGGCGCGTCGATCCGCCGGTACCAGCCGGCATAGGCGCGCAACAGCGCGCCCGCCGGGTTGCGCCGGGAGATCCGCGGCACCATCCGGCCGACGGCGACCCGGCCGCGGTACGCGAGCGGCGCCCACCGGCCGGACCGGGACGATCCGTGCGCCAGCTCGTGGGTGAGCACCGCGCGCAGCCGGTCCTGGTCCCACGCGATCAGCAGCGGCAGACCGAGGTAGAGATCGCGGGCGCCGCCGAGCAGGCCGAGCAGCCGGGTACGTTCGCCGAGCACCACGGTGGCATCCGCGACCACCGTGATCGAGTCCGGCGGGCGTACCCCGGCGGCCGTGGCGGCCCGGTCGGCGAGCTCCCACAGCCGGGGCGCGTCGTCGCGGGTCACCGCCACCCCGGCCGGCACCCGGCGGCGGGTGTGCAGGGCGCGCCAGGTCGCGTACCCGGCCGCACCGAACGTGGCGATGCTCAGCGGCACCCCGGCACGCAGCGCGACCTCGCTCGGCAGCAGCGTCAACACCGTCCACAGAACCAGCAGCACCACGGCCAGCTGCAGCCCCGCCACGAGCAGGAAACCGGCCAGGCCCGCGGCCGATGCCCTGGCCGCACGTGCACCGTTGCTCAAGCCGTACTCCTCCCGCACATCGGCCCCAGCCTAGGGGCCGAAACCCGGCGCGACCGTTTCGCGCCCGCGCAGCGGGATATACGAGCGATATGGCCGACCTCGATCAGACCTTCGCCGTCGCCCTCAAGGGGTACGCGTGGCTGCCGGATCTGCGCCGCCGCGCCCGTGGCGGCCCGGTGCTGACCCGCGTCATGGGACAGCCGGCGATCGGCATCAGCGGACCGTCCGCGGCGCAGTTCTTCTACGGCGCCGGGAACCTGGAGCGGCACACCGCGCTGCCCGGTCTGGTGGTGCACACCCTCTTCGGCGCGGGTGCCGTGCACACCCTGGACGGCGCGGCGCACCGGCACCGCAAGGCGCTGTTCACCGGTCTGCTGCTCGGCGACGGCATCGACACGCTGGCGAAACTCGCCGGTGAGGCGTTCGACGAGGCGTCTGCCGGGTGGCCCCGCGACACACCGCTCGTGCTCTTCGACGAGGTGGCGCGGATCATCGCGCGGGCGGTGACGCGCTGGGCCGGCGTACCGCTGAGCGACCGCGAGGTGACCACGCTGGCCCGGGATCTGGTGGCGATGGTGGACGGCTTCGCCACCGCCGGCCCGCGCGCGGCGCGGGCTCTGGCCGCGCGGCGGCGGCAGGAGCACCGGCTTTCAAAGATCATTGCAGAGGTACGCCGGAAGCCGCCGTCCGAGAGTCCGCTGTCGGTCGTCGCGCACCACACCGACGAACAGGGCCTGCTGGATCCGCGGACCGCCGCCGTGGAACTGCTCAACATCATCCGGCCGACCACGGCGGTGGCGTGGTTCGTGGCGTTCGCGGCGCACGCGCTCGACCGGTGGCCGCGGCACGGATTCCGGCTGCGTGACGGCGACGACGAGTACACCCGGGCGTTCGTGCACGAGGTGCGCCGGTTCTACCCGTTCGCGCCGTTCCTCGGTGGCCGGGCGGTTCGCGACCTGTTCTTCCAGGGCGAGCCGATCCCGGCCGGGACGATGGTGCTGCTCGACGTCTACGGTCAGCACCACGATCCGGATCTGTGGGAGGAGCCGTACGCGTTCCGCCCGGAACGTTTCCTGGGCCGCGAGATCGGCGACTTCGACCTGATCCCGCAGGGTGGTGGTGATCCGCGGACCGGCCATCGGTGCCCGGGCGAGAAGATCACCATCGCGGTGCTGGGGACGCTGGTGCAGCGGCTGGCCGCTCTGGACTACTACCTGCCGCCGCAGAACACCGACATCGACCTGAGCCGGGTCCCCGCCCTCCCCCGCTCCCGCATCCGGATAGTCCTCCCCTGACGCCTCAGACGGTGCGGCCGGGCCAGTCGATCTCGGGTGAGCGGTGGTAGGCGACGCCGGCGGCGTCCCAGCGCGGCCCGAAGGCGGCGAGCCGGGCGCGGAACGACTCCCAGTCCCGGCTGCCCTGCGGCGACCAGGCCACCTCGGCCACGGCCGGCAGGCGGGGGAAGGTCAGGTACTGCACGTCGGCCACACTGCGCAGCGTCTCCGACCAGAGCGGCGCCTCCACCCCGATCAGCGACTTCTCGTCCACGCCGGGCAGCCGGTCCGCCGGATCCCAGTCGTAGGCCCGCTCGACGCTCAGATGCCCGGCCCAATCCAGGCCGAGCCGGGTGTCCGCGTCGTACTTCATGTCGAGGTAGGTGCGGTCGGCGGGCGCCATGATGATCTGCCGGCCGGCCGCGGCGGCGCGGGCCACGTTCGGCTCGTCGCCCTCGATACGCCAGTACTGGACGACCGCGGTCTCCGGCAGCTCGGCCGCGGCGATCTCGTGCCAGCCGATCGCCCGCTTGCCGTACTTGCCGGGCAGCGGCAGCACCCGCGTGAGGAAGGTGCGGTAGTCCTCCGGCGGCGTGGACAGGCACTCGTCGCCACCGATATGCAGGTAGGGCCCGGGAGTCAGGTCGGCGACCGTCCTGATCACGTCCTCGACGAAGGCGTAGGTCTCCTCCATGCCGGCGACCAGCGAGCTGTACCCCACCTCGGCGTCGGTGCGCGGCGCCACCGGCTGCCCGTCGGCGGTCAGTTCCGGGTACGCCACCTGCGCGGCGTTCACGTGCCCCGGCATGTCGATCTCCGGCACGACGGTGACGAACCGGTCGGTGGCGTACGCGACCACGTCCGCGTACTCGGCCAGGGTGAGGAACCCCGGCCCGGACCCGTCGACACCCGTGCCCGCGCCACCACTGACCTCGGTGAGCCGCGGCCAGGCCGGGATCTCCAGACGCCAGCCCTGGTCGTCGGTGAGATGCAGGTGCAGGTGATTGATCTTGAACTGGACGAGCAGGTCGATGTGCGCCTTGATCTCGGCGGCCGTGAAGAAGTGCCGGGCCAGGTCGAGCATCGCCCCGCGGTAGGAGAACCGCGGCTCGTCCTCGATCACCCCGCCCGGCAGCTCGTCACCGAGCTGGCGCAGCGTCTGGACACCCCAGAACAGCCCCTGCGGAGAACCACCGGAGAGCGTGACCGAATCGGCCGCGATCTCCAGCCGGTAGCCCTCGGCCGGCAGGGCCTCGTCCAGCCGGAGCCGGATCGGTCCGTCCGCGGCGAGCGGCAGGCCGAGGTGGGCGGCGACACCCGTGGTGCCGGGAGCCGCGTTCACCGCCGTACCGGGAGTGATCGTGAAATTTGCGGCCGGAACCGGCCGCACCGAGGCCGGCAGGGGGATCACATCGCTGAGCTGCTTCGTCTGAGCGCGCACTCTGAACACTCTAAACTGTTTCTCCATGACGATCACCGTGCTGGCCCGGCGGCGGAAGACCTATGCCAACCCATGAAACCCGACAGGGCCGGATAGGCGACGAGACGTCGCTGCACGACCTGGCGGCGCGGACCTTCGGGCTGGCCTGCCCGCCGGGGACGGCACAAACGGACATCGACGCCTTCATCGCCACCCACCTGTCCGTGCCGAGTTTCGCCCGCTACCTCGCCGACCCGGACCGGATCATCGTCATCGTGTCCGCGGATGATCAGCCGGCCGGCTATTCGATGCTGGTGCGCGGGCCGATCACCGACCCGGACGTCGCCGCCGTGGTGGACGAGAAGACCAGCATCGAGCTGAGCAAGTTCTATCTGCTGCCGGAACGGCACGGCAGCGGTCTCGCCCACGCGCTGATGACCGCGACGCTGGACGCGGCCGCCCGGACCGGCGCCGAGACCTGCTGGCTCGGCGTGAACCAGAGGAACGTGCGGGCGGCGAAGTTCTACGCGAAGCACGGGTTCGAGATCACCGGAGTGAAACGGTTCCTGGTCGGCACCGAGTGGCACGACGACCATATCCGGCAAAGGGCCCTATCCTCCGCGCATGGTTGAGGTTCGCGCCGCCCGGGACGACGACGTCGAGATCATCTGCGACATCTGCGCCCGCGCCTATCACGCCGCGTACACCGGGCTGGTCAGCAGCGACTATCTGGACCGGATGCTCGCCGAGTTCTACCGGCCCGAACGGGTCGGCAAGGCGATCGCCGCCGCGCCGCCGGACTGGCTCGGCTACCAGGTGGCCGAGGAGGACGGGCGGGTGCTCGGCTTCGCCGCCGGCGGCATCGTCGCACCCGGTTCCGGTGAGCTGTTCACCCTCTACCTGGAGCCGGGCCTGCGCGGCCGTGGCCTGGGCACCCTGCTGCTGGACCGGGTCACCGCGCAGCTGCGCGATCTCGGCGCCACCGAGATGTGGGTGGCCGCGCTCGACGGCAACGAGCAGGGCATCCCGTTCTACGAGGCGCGCGGCTTCACCCGGGAACGCCGGCGCAAGGCCTACGGCACGACCGACGCCGAGGACTACTGGTCCTGGCTGCTGCGCCGCCCGATCTGAACCGTGAACCCGATCCACGGCATCGGGCATCAACAGGTGTGAACGACCTACGCTCGCAACCGATGCACATCTCCGACGACGTGCTGATCAAGGAGTCGGTGCGGGAGCCGGAACGATTCGCGCCGCTCTTCGACCGGCATGCCGCGGCGATCCATCGCTACCTGGCCCGCCGGATCGGCCCGCCCGCGGACGACCTGCTCGCCGAGACCTTCCTCATCGCGTTCCGAAGACGCGCCGCCTATCAGCCGATCGGGCTGGAGGTCCGCGCCTGGCTCTTCGGCATCGCCACCAACGTGCTGCATCGCCACGTCCGCGAGGAGGAGCGGCGCTACCGGGCGCTGGCCCGCGCCGCCGGCGAGCGACCGGACGTGCACGCCGACGACGGCGCCGAGGACCGGGTGGACGCCCGGGCGGTTCGAGCCGACCTGGCCGCGGCCTTGGCACAGCTCAAGGCCCGCGACCGCGACGCGCTGCTGCTTCTGGCCTATGCCCAGCTTTCGTACGCGGAGATCGCCGCGACCCTGGACATCCCGGTGGGCACCGTCCGTTCCCGGATCAACCGGGCCCGCCGGGTGACCCGCGCCGCCCTCGACCTGCCGGCCCGCGACCTCCCGGCGATCCGCGCCGCCCTCGACCTGCCGGCCCGCGACCTCCCGGAGGAGGAGAAGTGAACGACATCGACCTGCTGGACGCCCACGGGCCGCAGGGGCCGGAGCTCTCCGGCGAGGCCTGGAGCGCCGCCCGCGCGAGACTGGTCGCCGAGATCGCCGAGCCGGCGCCCGCCTCCCGCCCGCGCCGCCGCTGGATCTCGCTGCTCGTCCGGCTGACCGCCGTGGGGCTGGCCGGCGTCGCGGCCGTCGCCGTCACCATCGCGGCCCTGCCCGATTCCCGGTTCTCCGGCCCGGTCCCGGATGCCCGGACGGCCGTCGCCGGCCCGCGCCCGATCCGGCTGGTCGCCGCGACGGCGCCGCAGTTCCCGTTCACGCTGCCCGGCTTCGGCAAGCCGGTCTACACCGCGGATCCCGGCGGCCCGGTGATGGCCGTCTTCGGCGACACCGACACCTCGGACACCGTCGTCCTGCTCGCTGAACCGGAGGAACCGGGCGGCCGGCGCAACTCCGAAGTGGACGGCCGTCCGGCGCGGATCTCCGACTACGAGGAGAACGGCACGGTGACCACCACCCAGCTCACCTGGGAACGCCGCCCCGGGCAGTGGGTGACCCTGGTCGGCAACGGCCGCTACGCCGGCGAGTCCGAGGTGCTGCGTCTCGCCCGCACCGTGGTGGACGACCCGCAGGTGGTCGGCTTCAAGCTCACGCTCGGCCTCGCACCGGATGGCTGGGTGCTCGGCGGCTTCAAGGGCGACGACCGACTCGTCTCGATCATCTCGTACCAGGAGCCCGGCACCGGCCGTGAGCTGCACGTCGTCTGGTACGGCCCGGGCCAGCGCGAGGACGCCGGCTGGGAGGGTTTCGAGGCCGAGTACCCGGTGACGGTGAACAAGCGGAAGGCAAGGCTGGTCCAGGCCACCGAGCGGTGGATCCTGGTCGGCACGTTCACCGACGGATCCACCTATCAGCTCATGGCGCCGCGCGACTTCAGCCGCGCTCAGGTGCTGGAACTCGCCGGCTCCGTCAGGATGCACCCGTAGCTGCCCGGCGGGACAGCTCCGCGCGCGCCTTCATCAGCGCGAAGCCCAGCAGGTTCAGCCCGCGCCAGGCGGCCGGTTCGGCGGCGCGGGGATCGGTCGCGGTCAGGCCGATCCCCCAGATCCGGTCGAGCGGGCTCGCCTCGACGAGCACCCGGTTTCCGGTGGTCAGCAGGTAGTCCCGCAGCTGTGGATGCTGACCGAACTTGGCGAGGCTGCCCTCGACCACGATCGCGAAGCGCTCCCGCTTCCAGATCTCCTCGTCGAACCCGGCTGCCCGGCCGCCGAGGCGTTTCGCCTCGCCCGGGTGGCCGGCCGCCAGGATTCTCGCCGCGGTCGTCTCGTCGCCGAAGAGGCGGGCCTTGCGCCACATCATGTAGTGCTCGGCCGACCGGAAGGTCACGCCGTCGACGGTGAACTCAGCCGGCAGCCACTGGCTCAGGCAGCCTGCGTCGACGCGGGCGCCCGGCTCCTCGGAGTGCTTCCAGAAGTAGAGGAACTTCGCCGGGCGCTCGGCGGCGAGCAGGTCGGCCACGCTGAGCGGCGTCGGGATCTCTGGCACCCGCGCAGTATCCGGTGTCCGGGCGAGCCACGGGAATCAATTGAATTTTATATAAGCAGAGGCTTAAACGTGACGCGAAAGTGTCGCACCCGGCCGGTACCTTCATTCGTGCGGACCGGCGCCACGGGGGCGCCGGTCCGTCCAAACAAGGCTCAGGCCGCGCCTCTGACCAGGGCTTCTCCGGTCGCACGCACCTGATCGCGCAGCTCCGGCGGCGACTCCACAGTGAACGGTGCGGCGAGCACGCCGAGCAGCATCACCGGCCAGCCCAGGTCGTCGACGCTCATCCGCAGGCGGCACGAGCCGTCCGGCTGCTCCTCCACCGTCGCCCACTGGCCGGCGAAGGAGCGGACCACCTCGGCCGTCGACTCGATGCGCACCGACACGTCGTAACGGTTGGGGATCGTCGCGAGCCGGCCCCGCAGCCAGGCCACCGGGTCGCCACCGGGCAGGTCGCGGGGGCGGAAACGCGCGCCGGTCAGCGCGGGCCCGGTCAGCCGGTCCACCCGGAAACTGCGCCAGTCACCGCGGTCCAGGTCCCAGGCCACCAGATACCAGCGGCGGCCGAGCGAGACCAGCCGGTGCGGCTCGACGTGCCGGCGCATCGTCTCGCCCTCGCGCGGGGTGTAGTCGAAGCGCAGCCGCTCCTCACCCCGGCACGCCATCGCGATCGTGGTCAGCGACACCGCGTCCAGTGTGGGGCCGCCGCCGAAGACGCCGGGGGCGGTGACCGCCTGCAGCGCGTCGATCCGGCGGCGCAGACGGGGCGGGAGCAGCTGGATCACTTTCGCGAGCGCCCGTACCGAAGTCTCCTCGAAACCGGCGACGGCGCCGGCGGCGGCGCTGCGCAGGCCGACCGCGATGGCGACCGCCTCCTCGTCGTCGAGCAGCAGGGGCGGCACCGCCGCGCCGGCCTGCAGCTGATAGCCGCCCGCGACGCCGCGGGCGGCGTCGACCGGATAGCCGAGCTCCCGCAGGCGGTCCACGTCACGCCGCAGCGTGCGAGGGCTCACCTCCAGGCGGTCGGCGAGCTCGGCACCGGGCCAGTAGCGATGGGTCTGCAGCAACGAGAGAAGTCGCAGCATCCGAGCACTTGTGTTCGCCATGAATCCAGACTCCATCGCAATGCGGTCAGAAAGTGGCCGCTTCGAACTCTAGCGTCATGGACATGATGATTGAGACGCGAGAGCTGACGAAGCACTTCAAGGACGTTCGCGCCGTCGACGGCATCGATCTGACCGTGGAGCGGGGCGAGCTGGTGGCGCTGCTGGGGCCGAACGGGGCCGGCAAGTCCACGACATTGCGGATGCTCACCACACTCATCCCGCCGACCTCCGGCAGCGCCTCGGTCGCCGGCTTCGACGTGGTGCGGCAGCAGCGCGAGGTGCGCCTGCGGATCGGCTACATCGGACAGGGCAACGGCGCCGGCCACAGCCAGCGCGGCCGCGACGAGCTGGTCAGCCAGGGCCGGGCGTACGGGATGCGGGTCCGCCCGGCGCGGGAGCGGGCGAACGAGCTGATCGACTCTCTCGGGCTCGGCGACGTCGCCGACCGCACCGTCTCCACCCTCTCCGGCGGTCAGCGCCGCCGGCTCGACATCGCGATGGGCCTGATCCACTCGCCGGAGCTGCTCTTCCTCGACGAGCCCTCCACCGGGCTCGACCCGCAGAACCGGGCCAACCTGCAGGAGCACATCGTGCGGCTGCGCGCCTCGCGGGAGACCACGATCGTGCTCACCACGCACTACCTGGACGAGGCCGACTCGATGGCCGAGCGGGTGATCGTGATCGACCACGGCCGGATCA
Organism: Actinoplanes sp. NPDC024001; assembly: GCF_040638955.1. Lineage (NCBI taxonomy): Bacteria > Bacillati > Actinomycetota > Actinomycetes > Micromonosporales > Micromonosporaceae > Actinoplanes > Actinoplanes sp. NPDC024001. The sequence goes on along the minus strand of NZ_JBEZZB010000002.1, from coordinate 178,097 downwards.
TCGCCGACGACACCCCTCAGCGGCTCAAGGCGAAGCACGTCGGCGACCACGTGATCCTCGGATTCACGGTGGAGCACGACGCGATCGCCGCGGCCCGCACGCTGAACGCCGAACGGCACGGCACCGCGGTGCGGGTCACCGCCGAGGACGGCCCGCAACTGGCCCCGAAGCTGCTCGACGACCTGAGCGCGGCCGGCCTGGCCGCCTCCTCGATCGAGGTCACCCGCCCCACCCTCGATGACGTCTTCCTGACCCTGACCGGCCGCAGCCTCCGCGAGGGCCGCGCCGACGAGACCGTGGAGGTCTGATCATGACTTCGCTCGTCACCGACACCCAGGTCGTCTTCAGCCGGGAACTGCGGCCGGTCATCCGGGACCCGTTCTCGGTGATCTTCTCGATGATCCAGCCGCTGTTCTTCCTGGCGCTGTTCGCACCCCTGCTACCCGACACCGGGGACGGTTCGGCGCTCCAGTGGTTCGTACCCGGGATCATCGTGATGTCCTGCCTCTTCGGCTCCTCGATGACCGGCTCGAACCTGCTCTTCGAGATGCAGACCGGCTCGCACGAACGGATGCTGGTCACCCCGCTGCGGCGGCCCGCGCTGCTGATCGGGCGCGCGCTCAAGGAGATCGTGCCCATGGTCGCGCAGGCCGCGCTGATCGTCGTCGTCTGCATCCCGTTCGGCTTCGAGCTGCACCTGGGCGGCGCGGTGCTCGGGCTGCTGATCCTGGCCGGGTTCTGCATCGGTCTCGGCGCGCTCTCCTACACCCTCGCGCTCGCCTCGAAGAACAAGGAATGGCTGTTCTGGACCGTGCAGCAGACGCTGCTCTTCCCGCTGCTCCTGCTCGCCGGGGTCCTGCTGCCGATCGACAACGGCCCCGGCTGGTTGCGCACGCTCTCCCACTTCAACCCCATGACGTACGTGGTGAACGCCGAGCGAGCCCTGTTCTCCGGCGAGGTGATGGCTCGCAGCACGGTCGAGGGCCTGATCGCCGCCGCCGGCATGGCCGCGCTCGGCCTGTTCATCGGTGTCCGCGCGATGCAGCGCTCGGACTGATCGCATACCTTTCTCTCGCGTGACACGACGTGGGAGGGGGCGATGGTGGGTCCGCGTCTGCCCAGTGCCATCAGCCGGCTGTTGGAGAACCTCACCCGGCCGGAGGCCCCGCCTCCGGCCGGCCGGCACGGCAACCCGGACGCGGTCGTCGACTGCGCCGTCTACACCAACGGGGCTCGCCGCGGCGCGGGACAGATGCCCTACCCGGAGGCCGCCCGGCTCGCCCGCCGGCGCGGCTCCTTCGTCTGGCTGGGCCTGCACGAGCCGGACCGGGCCACGATGGCCGCGGTCGCCGACGTCTTCGGCCTGCACGAGTTGCTCGTCGAACAGGCCGTCTCCGGCGGGCACCGGCCCGGCGTGGAGACGCTGGGCGAGGTGACCCGGCTGGTCCTGCGCACCGCCCGCTACGTCGAGCACGACCAGCTCACCGCCACCTCGGAGGTGGTCGAGACCGGCGACGTCACGGTGCTGATCGGCCCGTGGTTCGCGATCACCGTGCGGCACGGCCCGGTCGGCCCGCTCTGGGCGGTCCGCCGTGAGCTGGAGCAGCGCCCGGAGGTGCTGCGGTTAGGCCCCTGGTCGGTGGCCTACGCGGTCGGCAGCCGGATGGTCGACAGCTACCTGGAGGTCTCCGAGCACGTGCAGCACGACCTCGAACGGATCGAGGAGGAGACCTTCGCCACCGTGCGGTCGGCCGAGTTCGCCCACATCTACCAGCTGAAACGGGAGCTGGTGGAGTTCAAGCGGGCGGTGCTGCCGCTGGCCGAGCCGCTGAGCCGGCTGCTGGAGATGCGCGAGTTGCCGGCCGGGCTGCGGCCGTACCTGGCGGACGTGCGGGGGCGGCTGGCGCGGGCGGCGGACCGGGTGGCCGGCTTCGACGACCTGCTGAACTCGGTCCTGCAGGCCCGGCTCGCCCAGATCTCGGTGGATCAGAACCACGACATGCGCAAGATCGCCTCGTGGGCCGCGATCGCCGCGGTGCCGACCGTGATCGCCGGGATCTTCGGGATGAACTTCGAGGTGATGCCGGGGCTCCGCTCGCCCTACGGCTTCGCCGCGACGATCATCGCCATGGTCCTGATCGGTGGTGTCCTGCACTGGCGATTCCAGCGTGCCGGATGGTTATGACCGTCACACAGCGTTATAGCGACGTAAGTCACAGTCTGGCGACGCGCGAGGATCAAGGGTGACAACCCCGCCACAGACCCCCAGCATGGTGGGGTTGATCAACCTAACGGATCCTGTCAACCACCGATACGGCTAGTTTCCACACCGGACGGTCGGCGAAGCTCAGGCGTCCAACCCTAGCCCGCGAACACGGCGAGTTACTAAGTTCTCAGACTGCGTCGATCTTTGGGGGAATGACAGAGTGACAGCAACCGACGCCGCACCGCAGCACGCGGAGTCGACGGGTGAACGCGGCATTCTCGCGGCCTTGAAGGGGCACGTCGACCTCTTCCTGAACGCCGGGTCGCTGATGGCGACCACACTTCTCACCTCGGCGTTCGGCTTCGCGTACTGGTGGGTCGCGGCCCAGCTGGCGACGACCGAGGCCGTCGGCCAGGCATCCGCCGCCGTGTCCGCGATGACCCTGATCGGCACCATCGGCATGTTCGGCATGGGCACCATGCTGATCGCCGAGCTGCCGTCGATCAGCCGCGGCAAGTGGGACCTGATCTCCACCTGTCTGCTGACCGCGGGCACCGCGGCCACCGTGGGCGGCCTGATCTACGTCGCGCTCGCCCATCTGTGGATCCCCAGCCTGCAGGACGCGCTCGGCGGCAACGTCGCGACCGTGCTGCTGGTCGTCGGCATCGCGCTGAACGCCATGACCCTGGTCCTCGACGAGGCCATGGTCGGTCTGCTGCAGGGCCCCCTTCAGCTGATGCGCAACGCCTGGTTCTCGGTGATCAAGCTGGTCCTGCTGGTCCTGGTGGCGCTGCTGCCGGGCGTGCTGACCGGCGGCCTGATCCTGCTGACCTGGGTGGCCGGCATCGTCGCGTCGACGGTGATCCTGCACCGCACGCTCCGCCGCCGCGACATGATCGACTCGCTGCGTCCGCGGGCGAGCCTGCTGCGCGGCCGCGGCAAGGCGACCTTCGACCACAACCTGCTGAACCTGGCGACCTACCTGCCCCGCGCCGCGCTGCCGCTGGTCGTGACCGCGGTGCTCTCGGCCGAGGCGAACGCGGCCTTCTACACCGCGTTCATGGTGCTGTCGTTCCTGGCGATGGTGCCCGGCAATGTGGCGCTCACCCTTTTCGCGGTGACCGCCGGCGACAAGGCCGCGCTGCGCAGCAAGGTCCGCGTCGGCCTGCTCATCTGCCTCGTCATCGGCCTTCCGGCCTCGCTGTTCGTCTACGTCTTCTCCGACTTCATCATGTCGCTGTTCGGCGCCGAGTACGCGACGACCGCCGGCACCGCGCTGGCGATCCTGGCGCTGTCCTACATCCCGTTCGTCTTTCACCACTTCTTCCTGGCCATCGCCCGGGTGCAGAACAAGCTCCGCGGCGCCGGGATCTTCGCGGTCTTCGCCGGGGTGGCGGAGCTGCTCGCCGCCTGGTGGGGCGGCAGCAAGGGTGACCTGAACGACCTGGTGACCGCCGTGGTCGTGGTGATGGCGATCGAGATGGTGCTGGTCGCGCCGATGGTTCTGAAGGTCGTCTTCGCCCCCGTCGTCGACATGTCCGCGGTAGCAGAGGGAGTTAACGTCATGTCCACCACCAGCCTGACCCTGCGCGAGCGCGCATGGCTGCCGCTGGAGTACATCCGCACGGTCGGCCCGCTCACCGGGGTCAACGCCGAACGGGTACGCAACGCGCTGATCGGCCTGCACACCGCCGACCCGACCCACCGTGCGGTCTCCCGGCTCGACCGGTCCGGTGCCAAGTGGCAGCACATGGACGGCGCCTCCTTCGAGCGGTACGTGCACGACGCGGTCACCGATCTCGGCCCCGGCCCGGTCGACTTCGACGCGATGACCCGGCAGCTGCAGTCCGAGCCGCGCGGGCACCACCCGGTGCGGATCCTGGTCGGCGGCGGCTACTTCGCGCTCAAGGTCTCGCACGCGTACGGCGACGCCGGCCCGGTGAACACGCTGGTGCGGGAGATCGTCCGGGCCGCGTACGAGCAGCGGGCGGCCCGCATCGCCCCGTCCGAGCGGCACCGCACCGCGCTGGTCAAGGCCTGGTGGAAGCAGTTCGGCCTGCACCCCGACCGGTGGAAGACCGGCCTCAGCTTCGCCCGCCCGCCGCACAACGACGAGGTGCCGACCCGGCCCTGGCAGGACAGCCTGACCGTGCGCACGGCGCGATCGGCGCGGGTGCTCGGCCAGATGCGGGCCTGGCGCGACGAGTACGCGCCGGGCGTGACCACCTCGGCGATCACCTTCGCGGCGTTCACCGCGGCGCTGATCGAGATGGGCTACAAGCCGGACATGCGCGGCGGCACCTTCCTCGCCGACGCCCGCCGGTACCTGGACAAGGGCGTCAGCATCGACAGCAACTTCTGCCAGGGGCCGTTCCTGAGCCCGCCGAGCCTGACCGACCCGATGGCGATCCACAAGACGCTGAAGGCGGAGCTCGCCACCGGCCGGATCCTCACCATGATGCTGCTGCGCGAGGGCAAGATCATGCTGACCGGGGCGCCCGGCATGCCGGACCCGTACCCCACCGAGGTGCCGATCGAGCCGCAGCCGCGGCTCACCTTCAGCAACCAGGGCCGGCACGACGTGCTCGGCGACCTGCCGTGGGCGGTCGAGCCGGCCGGGCGGGTCAACCAGAGCGTGCCGACGCTCAACGGGCCGGAGGGCATCACACTGACCACCAGCGAGATGAACGGGGTCCTGCACCTGGAGGCGACGTTCCACGCCACCACCTACGACCCGGCGCTGATCGCCCGGGCCCTCGACGTGGTCTGTTACGACCCGGCCGGGCTCATCATGGCGCACCGCTGAAAAAGGACCAGCGCCCGGCCGGACTGCCCCCCGGCCGGCCGGGCGCTACCCCTCGCGATCAGCAGGGAATACGGCATTCGGGACTTTTCATAATGTGACACGCGGCCGGCGAAATGCCAGCCGCGTGTCGCTTTTGCGCTATGTGAGCTGATGGCCCTTGTGTGCCGTTCCGCGTGCCTTACTTCCCATTGTTACCGCGGCGATCAGGGCCGGCGTTGCCGCCGGGCTCCCCTGCTCGCCTTTCCGGACTTGTCCCAGCCCAGCGAGCCACCCTGGACCTGTCCGAGCCCAGCAGGCCGCCCTGGACTCATCCCTGTCCAGCAGGCTGCCCAGGGCCGCCCGGCTGAGCCTGACCCGGCTGAGCCTGGCCGCCCGGCTGCGCCTGACCGGTGGGCTTGCCCTGGCCACCACCGGAGTGCTGGCCAGGGCCGCCCTGCCCAGGACCGCGGTGACCCCCGCCCGGGCCACTGTGCTGTCCCGGACCGCCCGGACCGCCATGTCCCGGACCGCCGGGACCGCCCTGGCCGGGCCCGCCCGGGTGACCGTGTCCGGGGCCGCCCGGACCGCCGTTGCCACCCGGCCAGGTGTTGCGCAGCACCGGCAGTGCCAGCACCGCCGTGCGCGTCATGGTGCGCGACCGCCACCCGCATTCGTCGTAGGAGATGGTCGCCCACAGTCGCACCACCCCGGTGCGCTGCAGATACGGGGTGACGCGAATCCTCGTGTAGTCCGTGCGTCCCGGCCGCAGCGTCTCACCACGGGACAGCGACGCGCTGCGCCGGAAACCCGGGTAGTCGACCTTCACCCGGTCACCCCGCACCCGGACCTCGACGTCGCAGACGCGCCGGTCCGTACGCCAGTGGATGTTGACCCAGTTGCCGGTGTTGGCGCGAACCTGCTGGAGCCAGCTGGAGACCGGCTGGGGGCCTCGCGGGGCTGCTGCGGCGGGAGCCGCCGTCGTCACCGCGGCGATGCCGGCGGCCGCGGTGGCCATGGCAACGAACGCTCCGATTCGCCGACTCTTCTGCATGGGGATTCCCTCCAGTGCCTGATGTGTCCGTCGCCGCGTTGGGCGCCTCCGACAAAACGGACAATATGGCAATTGCTCTGCAGGGACTGCGTTTTCAACGGCGTTTCGGACGAAGAACCCGTTCTTGTACAAAATGTTTAGAACGCCTCAACCGAAAAGATGATGTTGGGCAGGCGACTAGGTCTCCGGAAACGGGGTATAGCGCGGGAGCATGACGCAGAAGAGGGAAACCGCGCCGGAGGACCTCGGCGCTCCAGTCGCCTATCTGGTCCTGAAGGACGGCACACCGGTGTACGACCGCTCCGGCGAGTCGGTCGGCACGGTGGAGCACGTGCTCGCCGACGAGCCACAGGACGTCTTCCACGGCCTGCTGATCAAGACGAGCGACGGTCACCGGTTCGCCGGTGGTGACCAGGTCGACGGCCTCTACGAGCGCGGCGTGATCGTCAGCGAGCCGGCCGACCGGCTGGCGACGCCGAGCGCCGACGCACCGGCCGGCCTGGCCGAGAGCCGCAGCACGGCCCTGAAACGAGCCTGGGACTGGCTGGTCGAGCCCAAGTAGGACGGACGGGTCAGCGACCCCAGCGGAGCAGGCAGGCGCCGAGCGACATGCCGCCGCCGAAACCGGCCAGCAGCACGAGCTCGCCGTCGCGCAGCGAGCCGTTGCGGGCCGCGTCGTCCAGCGTGACCGGAAGTGACGCGCTGCCGACGTTGCCGTACCACGGCAGGGTCAGGTGGGTGTGCGCGTCCTGGAAGCCGGCCGCCTCCACCAGCTCCTGCAGCATGATGCCGTTGGCCTGGTGCGGCACGAAGTGGTCGACGTCCTCGGCCTTCAGGTCGGCCCGGCGCAGCAACCCGTCCAGCGCCGGCGGAACCTGGGTGGCGACGAAGTCGCGGACGCCGCGCCCGTTCATCCGGAAGTAGTGGTCGCCGTCGGCGACGGTCTCCGGCGAGGCGGGCAGGCGGCTGCCGCCGCCCTTCACGTAGATCAGGTCGCTGGCCTCGCCCCGCGACGCCAGCTCCATGTCGATGATCCCGTAGCCCTCGGGAACCGCGCCGACCACCGCGGCGCCGGCGCCGTCACCGAAGAGCACGGCGGTACGCCGGTCGCCGAAGTCGAGGATCCGCGAGTAGATGTCCGAGGCGATCACCAGCACCAGCGCGCCCGGGTTCGCGCCGATCAGACCGTTCGCCACGCTCAGCGCGAAGACGAAGCCGGCGCAGACCGCGTTGACGTCGAAGCACGCGGCCCGGGTGGCGCCGATGGCGTGCTGCACCAGGTTCGACGTGGGTGGCTGGGGGGAGTCACCGGTCGAGGTGGAGACGATGATGTAGTCGATCTCCGCCGCGGTGACGCCGGCCCGCTCGAGCGCCGACCGGGCCGCGTTGGCGGCCAGGTCGGACGCCGCCTCGTCCGGTGCGGCGAACCGGCGCGCCTCGATCAGCGTCTTGCGTGACACCCACTCCGGATCGGCGTCCGGCACCAGGTCCAGCAGGTCCACATTGCTCACGACCCGCGCCGGGAGGTAGGAACCCGTCCCGAGAATGCCGACCGCCACGCGTCTCCCCCGTTGTGCTCACGTTTTGCTGCCCTCCGAATCTTATTGATCGAGGGCAGCGACATGCGGATCGATCCACTGCCGGTTCGGCTGAGAAAAGCCGGACAGTCCGGCAGCTGAACCTCGGTCGGATCTCGGCTTTCGCCTACTGGGAGGAGCGGTCCCGATACGTCCAGGAACCGCCGAGCGTCGGACGGCCGTTGCCCTGCTGGCCCGGCTGACCCTGCTGGCCCGGCTGCTGCTGGCCCGGCTGGTTCTGCTGCCCCTGCTGCTGACCCGGGCGGCCCTGCCATCCCTGGTTCTGCGGCTGCTGACCCCAGAGCTGACCGGGCTGCGTGCCGGTGTTGGGCACCGGGCGCGACTCCAGGCGCTGCGCGAGGTAGGCGGCGGCCATCCGGTCGTCCTCGGTGGGCGCGGCCATCAGCGAGTAGACCATGCCGATGATGGCGAAGAGCACCGCGCCGCCGATCGGCACGAGCAGGCCGCTGGCGGTCGCACCGGCGACCGAGCCGAAGCCGGGCTCGGAGAGCACCGACATGGCGAACATGCCGGTGAAGTGCATGCCGTTGACCGCGACACCCATGACGAGCGCCGAGAGGAAGATGACGACCGGCTTGCGCACGACCAGGGTCAGCCAGAGCGCGACGCAGGCCGCGACGACGGCGATCGCGATGGAGAGCGCGACCTCACGGCCGGCGTAGTGGATCTCGCCGTGCAGCTTCATCGCCGCCATGCCGGTGTAGTGCATCGCCGCCACACCGAGGCCGGCCAGCGTGCCGCCGATCAGGATGCGGGTACGCGGGGCGGCGGTGCCGAGCAGCGCGATGGCCAGGCCGACGCCGACGGCCACGAACGCGATCACGGCGCTCGCCGCGGTCAGGCCGACGTCGTACCGGATCGGGGTGCCCTCGACCTTGAAGCCCATCATGGCGACGAAGTGCATGCTCCAGATGCCGGTGGCGCCGATGGCGACGGCCGCCAGGATCAGCCACCAGATGCGCTCGCCCCCGGACTTGGCCGACCGCAGCCGGACCGCCGCGGTGAGCCCGAGCAGGGAACCGAGCACGGACAGGACGTAGCTGACCGTCGGGGTAACCCATCCGTACTCGAAGTGATGGATCTCCGCCATGTCGTGCTTTCCTCTCGCTCGCGATTCCGCCGGGCTGCATCCTGCCCTCGCCACCGCCAGGGGCGTGACTGATTGTGACGCAGCTTTCGTTACGAGAGAACGTGCAGCTGATCTCGATTTGGATCTACGGCCGATTTTATGTTCGCCACAGCCGCCCATCGGGCATCGTTTGGGCACATAGCAGGCGGGAACACCCGCTCAGTAGCAGACGGTGACAAATCGACCGGATACGATACAGGTGAACGCTAATATAACGATGCGTCACCCGGCGCGGGACAGCAGACCCAACGCCGGCGCACGCTGAGAGTGCAGAATCTGCACGGTGTCCTCGGTGCAACTGCCCGGTTTGTCGTCCATCACGCAGAGGGTGCCGATGACGTGGCCCTCGGCGGAGTTCAGCGGCACGCTGGCGTAGGACCGCACTCCACTGATCGAGAAGAGCGGGGTGTCCGCGTACTCGTCATTGGCACTGCTGTCGCTGATCAGCACTGGCACGTCCTCGGCCACGACGATCGTGTCCGGTGACCATTCGACCGGCACCCCGCCGGCCTCACGGACCCACTTCGGCAGCCCGTACGACCCGGCCACCACCACGCTGTCGTTGAGCACCAGGGTGATCGCCGCCATCGGGACACCGGTCAGCCGGGTCAGCTCCTCGGCGAACGTGTCGAGCGTCGCCGCGTGCGCCGGCCGGGTGAGGAAGTCGGAGACGGCGAGCAGCCGCTCCACGTCGACGAGCTGGTTCGCCGCGTCGTGCCCGGCCTGCTCCCCGGCCTGCCGGGCGGCCAGCAGCTCGGCGGTCGCGTCGATCAGGTGCTTCGGCCGGACCGGTTTGGAGATCGTCACGTCGACGAGGCCACGCGCGGCGGCCGGCGCGGCCGCGGACAGCATGATGACCGGAATGCTCGCGGTGGCGTCCGTGGAGCGCAGCCGGTCGGCGACGTCGAGACCGCTCATTCCCGGCATGTGGTGATCGAGAATGATCAGGTCCGGCCCGTTCGCGGCGACCGCCTCCAGAGCGGCGGGGCCGTTCGGGGCGGTGTGCACGGTGTGCCCCGCGCTGCTCAGCACGGTGGCGAGCAGTTCGGCGATGTCGGTGTCGTCCTCGGCGACCACGATCGACGCCATGCGGTGACCCTCCTCGGTCGGTCGGCCGGTACGCCCGACCTTAACCCCGACCGCTGCCAGAGGTGTCTTGAACTGCGGATACTCGTAGGGTAGGTGGAATGCGGGAACGATTGACCAACTGGGCCGGCAACATCGTCTTCGGGGCGGAGCGGGTGCACCGCCCCCGTTCGGTCGCGGAGGTGCGCGAGATCGTCGCCGCCGCCGGCCGGCTCCGGGTGCTCGGCAGCGGCCACTCCTTCAACCGGCTCGCCGACACCGACGGCGACCTGCTCTCCCTCGCCGACCTGCCGCGCACTGTCGAGATCGGACCGGACCGCACCTCGGTCCGGATCGACGGCGGAATCCGTTACGGCGAACTCGCCGCCCGGCTCGCCGCCGATGGCCTGGCCCTGCAGAACATGGCCTCGCTGCCGCACATCTCGGTGGCCGGTGCGGTCGCCACGGCCACCCACGGGTCCGGGGTGCGCAACCGCAACCTGGCCACCGCCGTCTCGAGCGTCGAGATCATCCGCGCCGACGGCGAGCTGATCACCCTGGACCGGGACAGCGCCGACTTCCCCGGCGCGGTGGTGAACCTCGGCGCGCTCGGCGTCGTCACCGCCCTCACCCTGGACGTGGTGCCGGCCTTCGAGCTGCGGCAGTACGTCTACGACAACCTGCCCGGCTCCGCGGTCCGCGACTCCCTCGACGAGATCCTCGCCGAGGGATACAGCGTCAGCCTGTTCACCCGCTGGACCGGCACCGACGTCGACATGGTGTGGCTGAAGCGACGGGACCCGATGCCGGCCGGCGACTGGTTCGGCGCGCGGCCGGCCGACGGCCCCCGCCACCCGGTGCCCGGCATGCCCGGCGTCAACTGCACCGAGCAGGGCGGGGTGCCCGGTCCCTGGCACGCCCGGCTGCCGCATTTCCGGATGGAGTTCACCCCGAGCAGCGGCGAGGAGCTGCAGTCCGAGTGGCACGTCCCGCGGGAGCGGGCCCTGGCCGCGATCGAGGCGGTGGGCGCGCTCCGCGAGCGGGTCGCCGCGGTCCTTCAGGTCTGCGAGATCCGTACGATCGCCGCCGACGACCTGTGGCTGAGCCCGAACTACCAGCGCGACAGCCTGGCCCTGCACTTCACCTGGATCGCCGACACCGAGGCCGTGCTGCCGGTGGTCGCCGACCTGGAGCGGGTTCTGAACCCGCTGGGCGCCCGCCCGCACTGGGGCAAGATCTTCACCACCGAGCCGGCCGCGGTGCGCGAGGCCTTCCCGCGGTTCGGCGACTTCGCCGCGCTGCTGCGGCGTCTCGACCCGGCCGGCACGTTCCGCAACCCCTGGCTGGAGAAACTGCTCGGCTGAGCCGGGAGCAGCGTGGGGATTCGCGGCGCGAGTCCCCACGCAACGGCTCAGCAGCCGCAGGCGGCGCCGGCGGCGACCGGGGCGGTCAGGTCGTCCACCGGCCGGGCGCTGATCCCCCGGTCGTCGCGCACCGGGAAGCCCTCGCGCACCCAGTACTCGTACCCGCCGATCATCTCCTTGACCGGGTAGCCGAGCTTGGCGAACTCCAGCGCCGCCCGGGTCGCGCCGTTGCAGCCCGGACCCCAGCAGTACGTGACGACCCGGCTGCCCGGCGGGACCACCTCGGCCGCCCGGGCGGCGATCTCCCGGGTGGGCAGGTGCACGGCGTGTGGCAGGCGGCCCTGGTCCCACGCCTCGGCGCCGCGCGAGTCGATCACCACAATGCCGGGGGTGCCGGCTTCCAGGTCGGCGTGCACGTCGCTCACGTCGGTCTCGAACTCCAGGCGGGCGGCGAAGAAGGCGACAGCGGAAGAAGTCATGCCCTGATCGTGCCGCCGCGGCGATTGGCGGCCCAGTGGCGCGAGGGACACCGAGCGCTAAGATCTCGCCATGCTGACGATCGGGCGCCGCGGGCCCACCGTGTCGGTGCTCGCCTTCGACGGCATGTCGGTCTTCGAGACGGGCATCGTCACCGAGGTGTTCGGGCTGCCCCGCCCCGAGTTCGACGTGCCGTGGTACGAGCTGGTCATCTGCGCCGAGACACCGGGCCCGGTGCGAGTGGTCGGCGGCGCCACCCTGCACACCGAGCACGGCCTGGAGACGTTCGCCGCCGCCGACACGCTGATCGTCCCCGGCGTGGCCGACGTGCGGGCCGACCCCTCCCCCGAGCTGGTCGCCGCCCTGCGTGCCGCGCACCGCCGCGGCGCCCGGATCATGTCGATCTGCTCGGGCGCGTTCGCCCTGGCCGGCGCCGGGCTGCTGGACGGCCGCCGGGCCACCACCCACTGGCGTTACGCGGCGGAGCTGCGCCGCCGGCACCCGGCCGTCGAGGTCGACGCGGACGTGCTCTACATCGACGACGGCGCCGTGCTGACCAGCGCGGGCAGCGCCGCCGGGCTCGACCTGTGCCTGCACGTGGTGCGCCGCGACCACGGGCCGAGCATCGCGAACATGGTGGCCCGCCGGCTGGTGGTGCAGCCGCACCGCGACGGCGGGCAGGCCCAGTTCGTCGAGGCCCCGGTGACCGCCGATCCGGAGGACGCCCGGGTGGCCCGCAGCATGGAGTGGGCGCTCGGCAACCTGACCGAGCCGATCACGGTGGACGTGCTGGCCCGCCACGCGCACATGTCCACGCGCACCTATCTGCGGCATTTCGGCCGGGCCACCGGGACCACACCGATCCGCTGGCTGATCGACCGGCGGGTGCACGCCAGCCTGGCGCTGCTGGAGACCACCCGCACGCCGATCGAGGCGATCGCGACGGCGGTCGGTTTCGAGACCGCGGTCACCTACCGGCACCACTTCGCGCAGGCGATGCGCACCTCACCGTCGGCGTACCGCCGGGCATTCCAGAGCTCACCGTAAGCGGACGGTCGCCACGCCACCGCCCTGCACGGTCACCGTGTCGCCACGGTCCCGGCCGGTCGCCGCGTCGACTGCCGGGCCGGGCAGCGGCACGGTGGCCGCTGCGATCCCGTGGTTGAAGAGGAAGAGCAGATCGCCGCGCCGGACCGCCTCGACCGGTGCCGGCAGACCGGGCAGCACCGGCGCGACACCGGCCTCCTCCGCCACCGAGCGGAGCAGCCGGCCCAGCCCGTCGTCGGTGAGGGCGGTCGACACGTACCAGGCGGAGCCGGCGCCGTACCGGTTGCGGGTGACGGCCGGGGCGCCCGCCAGCACCCCGGCCGTGTACCGGGCCAGCGTCTCCGCGCCGGCGGTCTCCACCCGCTCGCTCCAGCGGCTCGCCCGCTCCCCGTTGTCCAGCGGGAACTCCACACCGGGTGGCTGCGGGTGCCATTCGACGACCCGTACGCCGAGGACGTCGCGGAAGGCGCCCGGGTAACCGCCCAGCCGGATGCGGGTGTCCGGTTCGGCGATGCCGCTCAGGTAGCCCACCACCAGGCGGCCGCCGTTCGCGACGTAGTCGCGGAACGCGGCGGCCGCCTCGTCGGAGACCAGATAGAGGTGCGGGACCACGATCATCCGGTAGTCGCCGAGGTCGGTGGAGACACCGGGAAAGACGAAGTCGGTGGCGAGCTTGGACCGGAACAGCACACGGTGCGCCTGCTGGACCGCGGCCAGGTAGTCGATGTCGGCGGACGGCAGCCCGCCGCCCTGCAGCGCCCACCAGGACGGCGCGTCCCAGGTCACGGCGATCCGGGCGGACGGCGGCCCGGCCTCGGCGACGTGCGGCGAGAGGGCTCGGAGCCTGCGCCCGAGACCCACCGCCTCCCGGAAGATCGGGCTGTCCGGCCCGGCGTGCGGGACCAGCGCCGAGTGGAACAGCTCCGCCCCGCCGCGCGGCTGCCGCCACTGGAAGTACATCGCGCCGCCGGATCCGCGGGCCACGTAACCGAGGCTGTGCCGGGTGAGCCGCCCCGGCTCCTTGGCGTGCATCCGCCCGCTCGTGTAGATCAGGTTGGGCGCGGTCTCCATCAGCAGCCAGGATCCGCCGCCCCAGCCGCGGGCCAGGTCCCCGGCGAAGGCTGTCTCCTCCTCGGCGCCGGCGTCCGTCGCGGCGGGGTAGTGGTCGACCGCGACGAGGTCGACCTCGGTGGCCCAGCGCGCGTGGTCCACGCTCACCCAGCCGCCCTGGACGAAGTTGGTGGTGATCGGCACGTCCGGGTTGGCGGCGCGCAGCAGGTCGCGCTGCTCGACGTAACCGCTGAGCAGCTCGTCGGAGAGGAACCGGCGGAAGTCGAGGACGTGTGCCGGGTTCGGCAGGTACTGGGTGGCCCGCGGTGGCGTGATCTGCGCCCAGTCCGAGTAGCGCTGGCTCCAGAACGCCGTGGTCCAGGACTCGTTGAGGGCGTCCAGGTCACCGTGCTTCTTCTGCAGCCAGGCACGGAACGCGGCGGCGGTGGCGTCGCAGCGGCAGTCGGTGCCGTACTCGTTGTGGACGTGCCACATCGCGAGCGCGGGGTGGTTCGCGTACCGCTCGGCGAGCTTGGCGGCGATGCCGCGGGCGGCGGCGCGGTAGGCCGGGGCGGAGACGCAGTAGGTGTCGCGGCTGCCGTGGGTGAGCCGCACGCCGTCGGCGCCGACCGGCATCGCCTCCGGGTGGGCCAGGGTGAACCAGGGCGGGGGTGACGCGGTCGGGGTGGCGAGCGCGACCCGGATACCGCCGTCGTGCAGGCGGTCCAGCACCCGGTCCAGCCAGCCGAACTCGTAGTGCCCCGGCTCGGGTTCCAGGTTCGACCAGGCGAAGACGCCGACGGTGGCGATGGTGACGCCGGCCTGCCGCATCAGCGCGACGTCCTCCGCCCAGACCTCCTCCGGCCACTGCTCCGGGTTGTAGTCGCCGCCGAAGAAGAGCATTCCACCGCCTTGACTTTAGTTTTCTCTCTAAACAAAGTATGAGCCGTGCAGAGCCAAGTCAATCCGTCCTTCCGCGACATCGAGAGCACGGAGGACTGGGAGCGCGCGCTGATCAGTGGCAACGGCCGGCAGGGCGCCCTCTGCTACGGCTCACCCGCCGCGCTGCGGTTCACCCTCGCCCACGAGGACCTCTTCCAGCCGGTCACCGAGCCGCTGCCGGCGCCGGCGACCGCCGCGGCGCTGCCGCGGTTGCGCGAGCTTCTCGCCGCCGACCGGTTCGGCGACGCGGCGCGAGCGGTCTGCGACCTCGCCGTTCAGGAGCATCCGGGGTACGCCGAGACGCGCTGGATCGACCCGTTGATCGGGGCCGCCACCATCACCTTCACGCCCGCCTCCCCCGGTGGCGGATACTCGCGCGGCACCGACTTCAGCACCGGCGTCGTGCGCCAGCAATGGGCCGGCGTCACCTGCGACGCCTTCGTCTCCCGGGCCGCGGACGCGCTGATCGTGCGGATCACCGGCACCGGCGGGACGGTCCGGATCGCGCCGATCGACGGCGTCCCGGAACGGCCGATCGACTTCTCGGTCGACGAGCTCGGTGACGACCTGGTCCTCACTGGACGGTTCGACGCCGCGTGGGAGGGTGCCCTCGACGGCTTCACCGTGGCGGTGCGCTGTCGCCGTACGCCGGAATCGGTCTTGCTCGTGGCGCGCACCGCGACCGGCCTGCGCGCGCCCGCGTCCGCCCTGGCCGAGCTG
This sequence comes from Actinoplanes sp. NPDC024001, assembly GCF_040638955.1. Lineage (NCBI taxonomy): Bacteria > Bacillati > Actinomycetota > Actinomycetes > Micromonosporales > Micromonosporaceae > Actinoplanes > Actinoplanes sp. NPDC024001. The sequence goes on along the minus strand of NZ_JBEZZB010000002.1, from coordinate 162,663 downwards.
CCGTCGGGCAGCTTCGACGACCTGCTGCAGGCGCACGCGGCGATCCACCAGGACCTGTTCGAGCGGGTCTCGCTGGACCTCGGCGGCGCACCGGCGCAACGTCTCTTCGACGCCGGCCGCTACGCGATCATCAGCAGCACCGGCACCCGGCCGCCCACCCTGCAGGGCGTCTGGAGCGGCACCTATTCGCCGCCGTGGCGCAGCGGCTGGACCATCGACGGCAACCTGCAGGCCGCACTGCTCGCGGTGCACTCCACCGGCACGCCGGAGTTGATGCCGCCGCTGTTCGACCTGCTCGACGCCGTGCGCGACGACTTCCGGGAGAACGCCCGGCGCCTCTACGGCCTGCCCGGCCGCTACGCGCCCGCCCACCTCGGCACGCACGGCCGACAGAACCATTTCGGGCCGGTCTGGTGCCTGACCTTCTGGACCGCCGGGGCCGCCTGGCTGGGCCGCCTCTACCTGGACTACTGGCAGCACACCGGCGATCGGACGTTTCTGTCTTCCCGCGCCCTGCCCTACCTGCGCGAGGTCGCGTCGTTTCATCTCGCGTTCGCCGAGGTTGTCGACGGCCGGGCGCGTTTCAGCCCGTCCTATTCTCCGGAGAACGATCCGGCCGGTGGTCGCGAGCAGGCCACCGTCAATGCCACGATGGACGCACAGGTGGTCGCCGACCTGCTCCGGAGCCTTCTGCTGATCACCACCACGCTGGGCCTCGACGATCCGGACGCGCCGAGGTGGCGGGCCTTGCTGGCGGCGTTGCCGCCCTATCGGATCAACGACGCCGGCGAGCTGGCCGAGTGGATCGATCCGCGGTTCCCGGAGAACCACGAGCACCGGCACTGCAGCCACCTCTACCCGTTCTTCTACGCCGGTGACCCGGCGGTCGACGCGGATCCGGCACTGCGTGCCGCCGCGGCGCGGGCGGTGCGGGCCCGCTTGCGGTGGTGGCTGAGCGAGGCCTCCGACGAGATGGGGTACGGCCTGGCGCTGCTCGGCGTGGCAGCGGCCCATCTGGGGCTGGCCGCCGAGGCATACGCCGCCCTGGAACGGATCATCGATGCCTACTGGCGGCCCAGCCTGGTGCCCACCCACAACCGTGACCACATGTTCAACGTGGACCTCGCCGGCGGCCTGCCCGCGCTGGTGGTGGCGATGCTGCTGCAGAGCCGCGACCTGGACCCGGACGGGGTGGCCCGGCTGCGCCTGCTCCCCGCCCTGCCGCCGGCCTGGCCCTCCGGCCGGGTGCGCGGCCTGGTCGCCCGGGGGCCGGTCACCGTCGACCTGGACTGGACTCCGGCCGGCCTGGCCGCGGTGCTGACCTCCCCCACCGACCGGACCGTCGAGGTGACCTTCCCCGGCGGGCAGACGACGCTGCGCCTCCCCGCCGGCTCACCGGTCTCGCTGCTCAGCCCTTGACGGCGCCGATGATCACGCCCTTGGTGAAGTGGCGCTGGACGAAGGGGTAGACCAGCAGCGCCGGCACCAGGGTGACGACCACGACGGCCATCTTGATCGCCAGGCTCGGCGGGGTGGTGTAGCCCAGGCCGGGGATGTGCATCACCGCGCCGGCGCCCACGTCGTTCGGGGTCTGGCCGGCGAGCATGAACTGCTGCAGCACCCGCTGGACCGGGTTGAGGTCGTTGCGGTCGATGTAGAGGATCGCGTTGAAGAACGCGTTCCAGTAGACGACCGCGTAGAGCAGGCCGACCACGGCGGTGACCGCTTTCGACAGCGGCAGCACGATCTGGGTGAGGATGCGCATCTCGCCGGCGCCGTCGATGCGCGCGCTGTCCAGCAGCTCGCCCGGGATACCCATGAAGAAGGCACGGAGAACGACCAGGTTGAAGGCGCTCACCGCGGTCGGCAGGATCAGCGCGAGCAGGTTGTCCTTCAGGCCCAGACCGGTGACGACCAGATAGCTCGGGATCATGCCGGGCTGGATCAGGAAGGTGAGCAGGAAGAAGAACAGGATCGGCCGGTGCCACAGTGAGCCGCTGCGCGACAGCCCGTACGCCGCCAGCACGGTGAGGACCAGGCTGAGCACCGTGCCCGCCGTGGTGACCAGGGTGCTCACCAGGATCGCCTCGGTGACCTGCCCGCCCGAGAAGATCGCCAGATAGGCGGAGGGGTTGAACTCCCTCGGGATGACCACGTAGCCGCCGGCCTCGTTGATGGTCTTGGCCGAGGAGAGGCTGGTGACCACGACCACCCAGATCGGCACGACCACCGCGGCCACCACCAGGGTGAGCACGGTGCCCTTGCCGAGCTGCCCGAGCGGGCTGGGTTTCTCCTCCCAGACCGGGCGGCGCGGCCGGGTTCGCTTCTGCGGAAAGGCGCTGGCGCTCATGACTTGGAGTAGATCCCTTGCTCGCCGAACCGGTGGGCGATCTTGTTGGCGGTCAGGATCAGGACGATCCCGACCACGACCTTGAGCAGGCCGGCCGCGGCACCGACGCCGAACTGCTGGATCGCGATGCCGTTGTAGTAGACGAAGGTGTCCAGCACCTCCGCGGCCTGCCGGCCCACCGCGTCCCGTTGCAGGATGAACTGCTCGAAGCCGACGTTGAGCCCGTCACCCAGCCGCAGGATGAGCAGCAGGATGATGGTCGGGCGCAGCCCCGGCAGGGTGATGTGCCACATCCGGCGCCACCGGCCGGCGCCGTCGGCGGCGGCCGCCTCGTAGAGGCTGGGGTCGATGGCCGCCAGCGCCGCCAGGAAGATGATCATTCCCCACCCGGCGTCCTTCCAGATCGCCTGCGCGGTGACCAGGGCGACGAAGGTGTCCGGGTTGGTCATGAAGTCCGGCGGGGAGGCCACTCCGGCTTCCCGCATCGTCTGGGCGATCAGGCCCGCGCCGCCGAGCATCATCTGGAACAGCGAGACCACCAGCACCCAGCTGAAGAAGTGCGGCAGGTACACGACGCTCTGGATGAGCGAGCGCAACCGCGGCGAGAGCACGCTGTTCAGCAGGATCGCCAGGGCGATCGGCAGCGGGAAGTAGAAGACGAGCTGGAACACCAGGATGAACAGGGTGTTGCCCACCGCGTCCCAGAAGGCTGGCTGCTGGAAGAGGTACTCGAAGTTGCCGAAGCCGATCCACTCGCTGTAGAGGAACGCCTCGATCGGGCCGTCCCCGGCGAACGGGTTGTAGTCCTGGAACGCGATGACGTTGCCCAGCGACGGCACGTAGTGGAAGACCAGCAGCAACAGCATGGCCGGCAGGCACATGAGCAGCAGCGGCCAGTCCCGGCGCAGCTTCGCCGAGAAGGGGCGCTTCGCAGGAGGCGCCGGAGCCGGTCCCGGTGGGGCCGGCTCCGCCGTCCTGACCATGTCGGTCGTGCTCATCGGCCGTTGTCGGAGAGAACCTTGGCGTAGAACTCGCGTGCCTCGTCCCCGCCACCGTTACGCCACTCGGTGACCACCTTCGACACGTCGCTCACCGGGCGCCGCCCGCGGAGGATGTCGTTGATCTTGTCTTCGGTGGGCTTCTCCATCGCCGCCTGCTTCGACGGAACCTCGACCTTGATGCCCTGCCACGGGTTCTTCTCCAGGAAGGGCACCGCCTCGTTGGCCCAGGCGATCATGTCGGCCGCGTAATTGCCGACGTCCGGTCCGCCGACGATGACCGGAGGACGACCGCCGAGGAAGACGAACTGGCTGGCGAACTCCTTGGTGAACACGTCGTTGGTGATCGGGGCGTTGCTGGAGTCACGGGTGAAGTGGGTGCCCTCGACGCCGTAGTTCTGCAGTTCGTACTCCTTGGTGCCGAACGGCGCCGCGGTGTAGTTGAGCACCCGCAGCAGCTCCTCCACCCGTTCGGCGCCCTGCCCCTTCTTGACGAAGGTCCAGATGATCGAGGCGGTGCCGCCCCACCGCACCGGCGGCGCGCCGGCCGTGGCGCCGTGCACCTTCATCGGCTGCATGTTGAAGCCGGGAACGACCTTGAGAGTGTCCTTCTGCATTCCGCGCCAGGCGCCGAGGCCGTCCGGGTACGCGATGATCTTGCCGCCCTTGAACAGCGTCTTGGCGTCGCCGCCCTTGCTGCCGACCAGGTCGGGGTGGATCATCCCCTCCTTGAACAGCCGCGCGGTGAACTCGACCGCCTGCTGGAACTGCTCGGTCTCGTAGCGGTGGATCACCTTGCCGTCGGCGGTCCGGGCCCAGCCGGCCTGCGCGTTCGGCGAGCCGGGCGTGCCGAGGATCTGCTGGACCTCGCCGAACGGGTCGCCGAAGGCCCACACAACCTTGCCCGGGTTGTTCAGCTTCTTGCCGAACTCGTACAGCCCGTCGATGGTGGTCGGCGCCTCGAGGCCGGCCTTGTCGGTGAGGTCCTTGCGGTAGAACAGCGCGCTGACGAACGGGCTGTCGGTGGGGAACGGGATGGCCATCAGCTTGCCGCCCCAGATCGAGTCCTGCCACGAGGCGGTGTCCAGGTTGGCGAGCAGCGGATAGGCCGAGACCTTGTCGCCGGCCAGGTACGGCGTGAGGTCCTCGAAGAGCACGTGCACGCCCTCGGAGAACCGGGCCAGCTTGTTGATCTCCCAGCCCGGGATGCAGAGCAGGTCGGGCACGTCCCGGGCGCCGACCATGGCGTTCAGCTTGTCGCCGTAGGTGACGCCGTCCTGCACGCTGAAGTTGATCGTCACGCCCAGGTCGGCGTTGATCGCCTCGATCAGTTTGTTGCCGGCCGTCGGCGGGACCGGCCCCCACCACGGCACCGTGGCGCTGATCGGCTTGCCGGTCTTGCCCACCTTCTCGGTGACCGCGTCGACGAGATTCGCCGGGTACTTCGCGTAACCGTCGGCGACCGGCCGGACGCCCTTGATGTCCGGCGGCACCAGCTCGAGCGGCTTGTGGTGGGGGATCACGCCCGCGGCCTGCTCGGCGTTGGTCGCCGAGGCCGCGCCCTTGGGGTCCTTGCTGCAACCGCTGAGCAGACCTCCACCGGCCACCGAGGCCGCACCGAGGCCGACCAGCCCCAGGAAGCTCCGCCTGTTCGGGTTACGCACGGCGCACCACCCTTCCGTTATGGGTTTAGTTTGGCTAGCGTCTAAACTAAATACATCGAGCACAAGCTAACTGACGCGGGAACCCGCGACAAGAAGCGATTGGGAGCGCGCCCATCGGTGCGGCACCGGGATCAGGGAGACGACGAACCGCTGTGATGCGGCAAGATGACGATGTGAAGACGGCCGGCTTCGCCGACGTGCGCGCCACCAACCTCGCCGTGGTGCTGCGCCACCTGCGCGCCAACGGCCCCAGCTCGCGTGCCTCGATCGCCGCGTCCACCGGCCTCAACAAGGCAACCGTCTCCAGCCTGACCAGCGACCTCATCAACCAGCGGCTGCTGCGCGAGACCGGCCTGACCGGCAATCGGATCGGGCGCCCGGCGACCGAGCTGGCACTGGACGGCTCGGCGTATGCGGCGATCGGCCTGCAGGTCGCCGCCGACCGCCTCACCGCGCTCGCGGTGGACTTCGCCGGCGATCAGCTGCTGCTCTGGCACCGGGCGTTCGACGGCGGCCCGGCCGCGACCGGCGCCGGCCGGGCGGTCAGCGCGATCACCGCGCTCGCCCAGCGCGCCGCCTCCCGGGTGCGCCAGCAGGGCCGGCACGTGCTCGGCCTGACCGTGGCCGTCCCCGGCCTGGTCGCCGACGGCGCCACCGTGCGCCTCTCCCCTCCCCTGGGCTGGGCCGACCTCGACCTGCACGGCCTGCTCGCCGGCTCACTGCGGCAGACCGACCTGGCCGTCGCGGTGGCGAACCACGCCGGCCTCGCCGCGGTCGCCGAGTTGCGGTACGGCGGACATCCGGGCGGGGCGAACCTCACCTATGTCAGCGGCGCCGTCGGCGTCGAGGCGGGCCTGATCGTCGACGGCCGGCCGTTGCGGGGCGCACACGGTTTCACCGGCCAGATCGGACGGTTCGCGCTCGGCCCGGCCGGCGCGCCCACACTGCAGGACCTGGCCGGCATCGAGCCGCTGGTCCGCCGCGCCCTGCCCGACCTCGACCCCTCCGGCGACCTGTCTCCGGCGGTCGAGCTGGTGGCGGTGCGGGCGCGGGCCGGCGACGGCACCACGCTGGCCGCGCTGCGCGACACCGGCTGCCACCTCGGCCAGGGGCTCGCCCTGCTGGCCAACCTGGTGAACCCGGAGCTGATCGTGCTCGGCGACCACTACGCCACGCTGGCCGAGTGGCTGATCCCGGCCGCCGGGACCGAGCTGGCCCGGCACACGCTGGCGCCGGACGCCGGGGGTGCCCGCCTGATCGCGTCCACTCTCGGGCTGCACGCCGCGGCGCTCGGCGGCGCGGTCACCCACCTGGACCGGGTGGACACCGGAGCCCTTCCCGCCTGAGGTCACATCGACGCGGCCGGATGGCGTTCGGGTCGCGTCGAAGCGCATCGAATCGATGGTCAAACATGGCCGCAGCGCCTTGACCAAGTCGAAACGGGGTGCGAGCCTCAGGGAACCCCGACCGAAACATCCGCGAAACCCACTCGCTCGCCTCATTGTCGAAGCGCTTCGACACGGTTGCTCGGCCCGAAGGAACACGTTGTGATCGATTCCCCCACTCGCATCGTTTTTCGTGACCCGCAGCAGAAACTCGCCACCCGGGTCGCCGACCTTCTGGGCCGGCTCAGCCTGGCGGAGAAGATTGCCCTGCTCCACCAGCAGCAAGCCCCCGTGCCGGGGCTCGGCATCGCCGGCTTCCGCACCGGCACCGAGGCCCTGCACGGCGTCGCCTGGCTCGGCACCGCCACCGCCTTCCCCCAGGCGGTCGGGCTGGCCAGCACCTGGGACGCGGACCTGCTGCGCCGCGTCGGCACGGCCGTCGGCACCGAAGTTCGTGCCATGCATCACCGCGACCCGGACAACGTCGGCCTCAACGTCTGGGCGCCGGTGGTGAACCTGCTGCGCGATCCCCGGTGGGGCCGCAACGAGGAAGGTTTCGCCGAGGATCCCTGGCTGACCGGGGTGCTGAGCACGGCCTACGCGGGCGGGCTGCGCGGCGACCACCCGTTCTGGCTGCGCACCGCGCCCACGCTCAAGCACTTCCTCGGCTACAACAACGAGACCGGCCGCTGCCTCACCTCCAGCAACCTGCCGCCCCGGGTGCTGCACGAGTACGAACTGCCCGCCTTCCGCCCGGCCCTCGCCGACGGGGCGGCGGTCGCTGTGATGGCGTCGTACAACCTGGTCAACGGGCGGCCGGCCCACCTCAGCCCGCTGATCAACGAGACGCTGCGGTCGTGGACCGCGGACGACGTCATGGTCGTCGGCGACGCGTGGGCCGTGCACAACCTCGCCGGCGACCAGCACTGGCACGACGACCACGTGGCCGGGTTCGCCGCGGCGATCCGGGCCGGCATCGACTGCCTCACCGAGGACCACGACGCCACCATCGAACGGCTCACCACCGCGGTGCGGACCGGTCTGCTCAGTGAGTCCGATGTGGACGAGGCGGTGCGGCACATCCTGTCGGTGCGGGTGCGGCTCGGGGAGTTCAACCCGGAGGAGGATCCGTACGCCGGGATCGGCCCCGAGGTGATCGACTGCGCCGAGCACCGCGCGCTCGCCCGGGAGACGGCCCGCGCGGCGGCGGTGCTGCTCAGCAACGACGGCATCCTCCCCCTGGACGCGGTCCGGGTGGGCCGGGTCGCGGTGATCGGGCCGCTCGCGGACGCCACGTTCGACGACTGGTACAGCGGGACTCCGCCGTACCGCCGGACACTGCGCGACGCGATCGCTTCGCGAATCGGCGCCGGCTCGGTGCTGCACCACGAGGGCGTCGACCGCATCGCCCTGCGCTGCGCCGCCGGCCTGCTCACCGCAGGCCCGGACGGACCCCTTTCGGTACGGGCAGCCGACGGCACCCCTGACGACGCGCTGTTCGACCTGCTCGACTGGGGTCAGGAGACGTTCTCACTGCGCGCGGTCGCCAACGGCCGGCACGTCGGCGCCGACGGTCTCGGCCCGAAACCGCACCTGCTGATCAACGACCGGCCCGGCCCGAACGGCTGGGAGGTCCGCGAGACGTTCCAGTTCGAGCCGGTCGGAGACGGGGTGCTGCTGCGGCACGTGCAGAGCGGGCAGTATGTGGCGGCCGGCGCCGACGGGCTGGTCCGGACCTCCGCCGCCGGCGCCGTCGACGCGACCGTGTTCACTGTGGACCTGCTGTTCGACGGGGTGGCCGCGGCCGCCGCAGTGGCCGCCGAGGCGGACGTGGTGCTGCTCGCCCTCGGGAACCATCCGCTGGTCGCCGGCCGGGAGACCGAGGACCGGCGCGACCTCGCCCTGCCCGGCACGCAAGACGACCTGATGCGGGCGGTCGCGGACGCCAACCCGCGTACCGTCCTGGTGCTGACCAGCAGCTATCCGTACGCGGTCGGCTGGGCCCGGGAGCACCTGCCCGCGCTGCTCTGGTCCGCGCACGGCGGGCAGGAGCACGGCGACGCCCTGGCCGACGTCCTGTTCGGCAGCGACCCGGCCGGCAATCCGGTCGGCCCGGCCGGCCGGCTCACCCAGACCTGGTACCACGACGGCGGCGACCTGCCCGACCTGCTCGACTACGACATCGTGGCGGCCGACGCCACCTACCTCTACTACCGGGGCGCTCCGCTGTTCCCGTTCGGCCACGGCCTGAGCTACACCACGTTCCGCTACGAGAACCTACGCCTGAGCACCGGCCGCGCCGGGGAGGGCGACCGGTTGACGGTCACCGTCGACGTCGTCAACATCGGCGACCGAGCCGGTGACGAGGTGGTGCAGCTCTACACCCGGCAGCAGCGGTCCCGGGTCAAGCAGCCGGTGCGCCGGCTGCGCGGCTACCAGCGGGTCCGGCTGGCCCCCGGCGAACGCACCACGGTCCAGCTCCGGCTCGCCGTCGCCGACCTGGCGATCTGGGACGTCACCCGGTCACGCTGGGTCGTCGAGGACGCCGGCCACACCATCGCGGTGGGCAGCTCCAGCACCGCCTGGGCCCTCACCGCGACGCTGCGCGTCCGCGGCGAGCAGATCCCGGCCCGATGCCCGCGCACCGGCCTGCGCCTGATCGACAACGACGGGTACGCCGAGACGGCCCCCGTCCCCGTCGACGGCGACCCCGGCGAGGGCTTGCGCAGCCTCGAAGCCGGCGCCTGGGCAGTCTTCGACGACGTCGACCTCGCCGGCGGCCTGGCCCGCCTCCGAGTCACCGCGTCAGCCGCCTTCGACGGCGGTTCGCTCACCGTCCGCCTGGACGATCCCTACTCAGGTCCAGTCCTGGCCACCCTCCCGATCCCGCAGTCCACCAGCCGGGAGGCCCTGACCGAGCTTTCCGCCGCCATCCCACCGGTGCCCGGCGTCCACAGTGTCTTCCTCCAGTTCGACGCCCCCGGCATCACAGTCGCCCAGCTTTCCTTCGAGCCCTGATCCCCCCGGCTGCCCAACACCGCTGCCTCCAGCCCAAGAACCGAGCACTGTGCGTCAGCCGCGCTGACCGCCCGACGCCCAGCGCCACTTCCGGCCAAAGCACCGGTCACTGCCCGCCAGCCCACCCAACCGGCCGCCCACCAGAGCTGCCTGCGGCCGAAAAAGCAGGCACTGCCCGCCAGCCCACCCAACCGGCCGCCCACCAGAGCTGCCTACGGCCGAAAAAGCAGGCACTGCCCGCCAGCCCACCCAACCGGCCGCCCACCAGAGCTGCCTACGGCCGAAAAAGCAGGCACTGCCCGCCAGCCGAACCCACCAGCTGCCCAGCAGGGTTGCCTGCGGCCGAAGGAGCGGGCACTTTCCGCCGACCCGACAGACCGGCTGCCCAGCAGGGCTCCCTGTTGGCAAAGCAGCGGGCATTGCCGCCAGCTTCACCAACCGGCGGCCCATCCACGCTGCCTCCAGGCGAAACCGGGCGGAGAAGCGATCGCTGCGCGCCAGCCCAGCCGACCGGCTGCCCAGCAGGGCTGCCTGCGGGCAAAGGAGCGGACGCTGCCCGCCAGCCCAGCCGACCGGCCGCCCAGCAGGGCTGCCTGCGGGCAAAGGAGCGGACGCTGCCCGCCAGCCCAGCCGACCGGCCGCCCAGCAGGGCTGCCTGCGGGCGAAGAAGCGGGCGCTGTGCGTCAGCCCAGCTGGCCGGCTGCCCAGTGGGGCTGCCTGCCTGCGGGCGGAGGAGCGGACGCTGCCCGTCAGCCGAGCCGACCGGCTGCCCGGCAGGGCTGCATGCGGGCGGAGGAGCGGACGCTGCCCGTCAGCCCAGCTGGCCGGCTGCCGAGTGGGGCTGCATGCGGGCGGAGGAGCGGACGCTGCCCGTCAGCCCGGCCGGCCGGCTGCCCGGCAGGGCTGCTGCCTGCGGGCGGCGGAGGGGGCGCTGGGCGTCAGCCGTGTTGGTTGGGGTGACGGGGGTGAAGCGGCGGGGCGGCTGCTGTGGGTTGGGTGGTCCGGAGGCTAGGACTGCGTGGCTGATTTGGTTCATGGCCGGGCGTGGTGGGCGTGACAGAGTGGGGCGGAGGGAACGGGGAGGCGTGATGACGACGGTGGGGCAGGCGCTGGCGTTCGCGGGCGTGATCGGGCTGGCGGCGGCATCGCCCGGGCCGGACTTCGCGGTGGTGGTGCGGCGGTCGGTGGTCGCCGGGCGGCTGCACGGGATGGCTGCGGCGGCCGGGATCGCGGCCGGGGTGTTCGTCTGGTCGGTGGCCGCGGCGATGGGGGTGGCGGCGTTGCTGGCCACGTCCGCGGTGGCGTTCACCGTGGTCAAGATGGCCGGCGCGGCATATCTGCTGTGGCTGGGGGTCAGCGCGCTGCTCGCCGCGCGCCGTGGTGGCGGAGCGCTCGATCCGGTGGCCGGGCCGCGGGCGGAGGCGCGCGTCCGGGTCTCGTTCCGCGACGGTCTGCTGTGCAATGTGCTCAACCCCAAGGCGGGGGTCTTCTTCGTGGCGGTGCTGCCGCAGTTCATGCCGGCCGGCGGGACGGCCGCCGACGTCCTGCTGCTCTCGCTGGTCGCGGTGGTGATCACGATCGCCTGGTTCACCGTGGTGGCCCACCTGGTCGCGGCCCTGCGCCGGTTCCTGTCCCGGCCGGCGGTCCGCCGCTCACTCGACGCGGCGACCGGCGCGGTGATGATCGCGCTCGGCCTTCGCCTGGCGGCTTCCACCACCCCCTGAGGAGCACACGGCGATGCCGGCGACCCTCCGGCCGCCGGCATCGCGAGCACATCAGGCGGCAGGCGCGCCGGTGACCTCACTGCCGGAGCGAGTGACCTGGTACGTCAGGATCGCGCCGCTCCAGAAGTGGAACTTGAGTGTGACCGTGGCGCCGTCGGTGACCTCGGCGAAGAAGTCCGGCGTCAGCTTGATCGTCCCGGCGGTGTAGTCCGGTGCGAACGCCCGGTCGAACTCCTTGTACGGCGTCCACCCGTGCGGCCCGGCATTGCTGCCGTCCGCGTAGGTGGCCGTCATGGTGGCGAGCCGGTCACCGTTGAAGGCGGTCGGCACGGCGAACGACGCGGTCGCCCCGGTGGCCGCGGCGACGACCGGGGTGTCGTAGCTGACCACGTCGAGCCGCCACGGCACGCCCCGGGAGAACCGCAGGGACAGTGACGCGCGTACCCCGTACCCCTCGGTCCTGGTCAGTCGCGAGAGCAACCCGGCGGTCAGCGTGAGTTGATCGCCGGAGATCTGGTAGTCGGGGCCGCGCCGCAGCGTGGCGTTGCCGAGCCGGACGTGCGTGAAACCGGTGCCGTTCAGGTTGAGGGTGATGGTCTGCGCGGTGACCGGCGCGGAGCGCCGGACGAAGACGAGGTCGCTGGCGGCGGTGCCGGAACGGGTCCGCCAGCTGGAGCTGATCTGGCCGAACAGTTCGGTGTCGCGCCAGACCCCGGCAGTGCGGTCGAAGTGCTGACCGTTGTCCCAGAGCATGGTGGTGACGTTGCGGGCCCGCGCCTGCGCGCCGAACAGTTCGAAGAACTTGAGCTTCTCGCCCTGTTCGATGGTGCCGGTGTGCCGGTCGAATCCGAGCAGGCCGTATTCGCCGATGACCACCGGGATGCCCTTGGCGACGAAGGACGCGTGGACCCGGGCGAACATGTCCAGCAGGTCCTGCTGCGCGGTGGCGTCGAACCGGTAGCCGCCGGCCACGTTGACGCTGAACGGCCAGTACCCGTAGTAGTGCACGGTCGCGATCAGGTTCGGATCGTTCAGGGCGGCGAACGTCGCGGTCAGGTTGTCCAGATGGACCTGGTCGGCCGAGGTGTGCAGGGTGGGCAGCACGAGCAGGCGCGTCGCGTTGCCGCCGCCGGTGCCGCGCACGATCCGGTGGAAGGACGTGTTCAGCTCGGCCAGCAGCGCGGCCGGGTCACCGCCGTTGAACTGCGGCTCGTTGACGCTCTCCAGCACCAGCCGCGGCGAGGCGTCCCGGAAGGCCGTGGCGACCTGGGTCCAGATCGCGTTGTAGCGGGCCAGCACGGTGTCGTGGTCCGACGGCATGCTGTTGATCCACTGCCACGAGTCGTGGTGGATGTTCAGCATCACGTAGAAGCCGTCGTCGAGCGCCCAGCCCACCACCTCCTTGACCCGCTGCAGGTACGCCGGGTCGATCGCGTAGTCGGGCGCCGGCCCCTGGTGCTGTCCCCAGGTCACCGGAATGCGGATGCTCTTGAAGCCCTGGGCACGGATGTTCTCGAGCAGTTCCGGGGTGACCCGCGGGTTGCCCCACGACGTCTCGTCCGCCCCGGTCGAGTCGAAGGTGTTGCCGAGGTTCCAGCCGGGCTGCATAGCGGCGACCGCCTGCGCGGGCGTGCGCACCGCTTCCCGCTCCGCCGCGGCCTGCGCGCCGCCGCCGGTGATGAGACCGAGCCCCGTGATCATGGCGAGGACGAGGCCGATGCCTCGCATGCCTAGCGAGCCTCGCTTGCTTCGCTTACCTCGCTTGCCGAGTGGACGCGACATGACGCTCCTGGTGAGGACGCGCGGATGCGGGAGTGCGCCAACTGGGAGCGCTCCCGCTCTGATCTCGGCAGATTATGTTTGGAGGCCAAACTATGTCAATCGATGGACCCGTACGGCAGAGGGCCATCCCGGCGAGCGGGGGATGCGCTCCTCACCGGGATGGCCCACAACCGTCTGACCCGCCCCGTCGTCGAAGGGTGAGCCGCCACCGGCGATCCGCATAGGCGAACGCACGCGGTTCCACGCACGAAGGCCAGTACTCGATGCATTCCACAGAAAGGCTGACTCACGGAATACTGAACTCTTTCCGAAACCGATTCAGGCCCTTCCGCTCACGAATTGCCGACGATGGCACAGGCGGGTACGATCCGGCTTCTACCTGCAACTTTGCAAGTTGCACAGGACATCTTGCGAACGGCATCCCTCCAATCTGGAATTGGCACGTTAAATTAATCGGCACGCATTGTCATGGAGCTATTGCGCTTCGTACTCTGATGGTCACCTGTCATCGATCTACATCAGTGCGATGAAGCGGCAGCTCCGCACGGGGCCCGCGGGGAGGGCAGCGATGCTTGTCAAAGTCGTCGACCAGATCACCGACGGACAACTGCATGAGGCCGCCTGGAACCTCTACCAGGACTGCTTCGAGGAGTTGAATACCCTCGCCGCTCAACGGCACCTCATGTACCGGTCCGAATTCGACGAGGTCATGCGAGACACCCGGATCGACAAGTACCTTGCCTTGGAAGAAGACGGCACCCTCTCCGGGATTGCCTGCTACACCAACGACCTCGATGCCATCCCGTTGATCGCGCCGCAGTACTTCGAGCGCCACTGGCCCGAGCACTACGCGGCCCGGAGGATCTGGTACATCGTGTTCGTCGCGGTCAGCCCCCATGCCCAGGGCCGGGACGCCTTCGCGCAAATGGTCGAGCAGATGTACCTGGTGGCGGCCACCCAGAACGGCCTGGTCGGTCTGGACATCTGCACCTACAACGACGAGGTGCGACACATGTCCCGCATCTTCCGGCTCATGGTGGGCCGGCTGTGCAACAACAACATGCGCTTCAACCGCATCGACCAGCAGTCATTCTGGCTGTACGAGTTCCCCTCCGCCGCTTGAGCGGGATGCAATATCGGTCATGCCATAGGCGCCCTCCACATTGTCCAGAGCGGAGGCCCGTCGGGTAGCTCGATCACCGACCGGATCTGATAACCGTGCCGCAGGTACAGGTCACGGTTACGGGGATCATTGGCCTCCAGATAGGCCGGGATCCCGGCGTGGTCGAGCCGGGCGTGGTGACGGTCGAGCAGAGCGCTCCCGATGCCCCGATTCTGGTCCTTCGGATGCACGGCCAAGAACGCCAAGTAGTGATGCGGTTCGAACGGGTGGTGCGATTCGATCGCGGCGTCGAGTTGGCAGGCGCGATCGAACGCATCCCCGGCCGCCTCCTTGAGCCGGCGCTCGTAATCGACGGGCGGCGGGATCAGCGAGGTCAGCGGGAACCAGAGGGCGACGCCGCTGAGACGGCCGCTCTCCGCATCGGCGGTGGCGTAGACCTCGCCGTAACGCGTGGCGTGATCCACGAAGATCGCGAAGTAGTGGGGTGCTTCCCGGCGGCGTACGTCAGGATCGGCATGCAGCCACCGGGCGACGGGACCGTCACGCATCGCCTCGGCGACGAGGTCGGTTATCTCGTCAGTGTCGACCGGGGTGACGTCCCGGATGACCAGTTCCTGGATGGCGTACGTCATCGATTTCCTTTCTCGGTCCAGACTTCAGTAGTGGTAGCCGCGCGAACCCACCGGCGTTGCTGGCGGTAGCGCCTCCGGGAAGTCGCTCTCGGCCGGCGTGGTCACCCGCACGTCGGCACCGCGGCCGATCGCCGCGTACACGTCCGGACGGACGACTCGCATGATCAGTGCCCAGATGAACCCGATCGCGGCGACCACGAGGTAGGCCACGGGGAACAGCCAGCGGAACGGTGAGCCGGCGGGAACCTGCAGCAGATCGCCGAATCCGATGATCGTCGCCGCCAGCACGATGGAGAGCAGCAGGAACGCCAGGAACGGGGCGACGTAGGCACGCCAGATGTTCTCGCCACGGCGATGGTGCTGGAAGAAGGCGATCACCGAGGCGGACGCCGACCACATCAGGATCAGCACACCGAGGCCGCCGATGGTCGTCAACCAGGCGAAGAGGTAGAGCAGCGGCTCCGCACCGGCCAGCGCATACGCGCTGATGACGACCAGCGCCAGCACGCTCTGGGTGATCGAGCCGAGCAGCGGCGCACCGGTACGCGGATGCGTGTAACCCCAGGCCGACGGCAGAACACCCTCCCGGCCGAGTGCGAACTGGTACCGGGCCACCGCGGCGTGGAAGGCGAGCAGCGCAGCGAAGACACTCGTCATGAACAGGACGTAGCCGATGTCGACGAGCACGGCCGGCAGGTGCGGGCCGACGAGGGTGAAGACCAGATCGGTCTGGTGCTCGGCGGCGACCGCAAGGATCTGATCGGGTCCGGTGTTCACCGACATCGCCCAGGCGGAGATGCCGCACAGCACGCCGGCGAGAAGCACCGCGAGGTGGGTCGCGCGGGCGATGGTCCGCTTGGGGTCGCGCGCCTCCTCGGAGAGGACGACCGTCGCTTCGAAGCCGACGAATCCCGCGATGGCCAGCACCAGCAGCGTTCCCACGACCGGGGTGAGCATCGGCGCCGGCGACAACGTGGCGAAGCTGATCGAACCGCCCGCCGGGTTCGACACCATGACCAGGTCGTAGAGCAGAACGATGCTGATCTCGGCGACCAGCAGCACGGCCAGCACCCGTCCGCTCAGGTCGACCCAGAGCGCACCGAGCACGGCCACCAGAGCCCAGGCCACCAGGGCGCACGCATACCACGACGCGGCCAGGCCGAACTCCGCAAGGATGCCGGAAGCGACCACGCCGAACAGCCCGAACAACCCGATCTGCATCAACGAGTACGCGGGCAGTGCCACGAAGGCCGCGCCAACGCCGACCACCCGGCCCAATCCGTGACTGATGTACGAGTAGAAGGCGCCGGAGTTGACGATGTGCCGGCTCATCGCCACGAAGCCGACGGTGAACAGCGACAGGATGCCCGCCACGACCAGGTAGGCGACCGGAACTGCGGTGCTGCCCTGGATCGCGTAGATGGCCGAGATCGAACCGATGATCACGGTGAGCGGTGCGGCACCCGCGACTCCGAAGAAGACCACGGAGGCGACACCCATACGGTTGCTGGCCAGCGCCCGGGTGATGATGTCCGGCTCGCTGGGTCGCTTGCGGTCCACCAACAGCCGCCCGGCCCACTGGTCCATGTTGTGCTGGTGGAGATGGTGGCGCCCGACGGAAGTCATCGGCGGCCGGCGGTCAGCACCGAGCCGATCGAGGCCTCGGTGTAGTCGACGATCTCACGTAGATCGCTTGGCAGGGATGCGGCAGCGTTGGGCAGGTATTGGAAGGCTTGCGGATACATCTCGAAGCCGTAGAGAACGTGGCGGGTGAGCCCGGTGGCGGAGACCAGACTGACCAGCACCCGATCGGAGATGCTCAGTTCCATGCCCCGGATCAACAGGTTCGCCAGACGGGTGGAGGCCCAGGCTGCGGCATTGCGCTGCTGGGCGCTGTTCGGCATGTAGAGGGTGTGGGTACTGCCCAGCATCCGCCGCCGGGTGACCGGCTCGACCGCGCCGAGGCGCATCAACCGCTCTCCCACGCGCAAAGCGGCGTCCTGCGAGAGAAAGGCCAGCCAGGTGCGCACGTCACGGTGCTGCGGTTGGGCGATCAACAAATCCAGGATGTCGTGTTCGAGAGCGTCTCTGGTGGGATGTCGATCGAGAACGAACAGATCGCCGTCGGTGACGCCGATACGGCCTTCGAGGACCAGTTCGGCCAATAACGCGGCGGCCAGGCCCAGGCCGGTCGCACGGGGATGTAGCCGGGACCGACCGGTGCGGTCCTCGTGTGCGATCAGGTAGTACTGGTCAGCCAACACTCCGCCCACGCCCCTTAGACGCAAGTTCCAATGATCATTTTTCCAATGTAGGAAACAAGACAGAACTCGATGTCCGCAGCATCATGTACCCAACAGCAAGGTCAATACAAGAAGTACTAGACTTCTTATTCATGCCCCGCTGCTCCACACCCCATTCACGATCATGGAAAGCGCGATCATGAATGGGGTCGTAATATCGACTGCATCAGGACCGTAGGGAGTCCAGGTGTCCGATATCGAGGGTCCGACGCTCCGACGCCGCCGACTGGGAGCGGAGCTGAAACGATGCCGTGAGGCTGCCGGGCTCACCCAGCAGGACGTGTCCCGGCATTTCGAGTGGCATGCCGCCAAGGTCACCCGGATCGAGACCGCGCGCGTGGCAGTGACGCCGCGCGACGTCCGTGACCTGCTCACCCTCTATAACGTCCGAGATCAGGGATACCGCGAGGCCATGGTGGAATTGGCCCGACTGTCGCGGGAACGCACCTGGTGGACCGACTATCGCGACATCCTGCGGCCGGGCAACTTCGTCGGCCTGGAGGCGGCGGCGTCGGCGATGCGCACCTGGGAACCCATTATCGTGCCGGGTCTGTTGCAGACCGAGGCATACATGCGTGCGCTGATCAGGACCGGACGCAACCTCGATCCTCCGCACCACATCGACCGGCGGGTCGCACTGCGCCTGACCAGGCAGAGCCGGCTCGGCGGGGATCGCCCGCTGGAGCTCTCCGCGATCATCGACGAGTCTGTGGTGCGCCGCGTCATCGGCGGCGAGGACGTCATGCGGGGCCAGCTCGAGCATTTGATCGAAGCGGCTAAATTACCGAACGTAACCCTGCAGATCATGCCGTTCAGCGCGGGAGAACATCTGTTCCTAGGCGGGTCAGCAGCACTTTTGGAGTTCCGCGAGACCACCCATTTGGATGTTGTCTACCTCGAAGGCATTGCGGGAGACTATTACGAAGAGCAACCAAACGAGGTTGCGAGGTACCGGCAGGAGTTCGAGCGATTGAGCGCAAAGGCGCTCGACCATCGGACGACGATTAAGATGATCGAGAGCCTGCTCGTCGCATAGCACTCCCGAAGAACATTCAGAAGGGAGGTGCTCGAGTTGCTCGCGCACCAACTCGACGGTGCCGTCTGGAAGAAGGGCAGTCGCAGTAACGGTAGCGGCGGTAGCAACTGTGTCGAGGTCGCATTCCTCGACCAGGGAATCGCCGTCCGTGACAGCAAGAACCGGACGGGCCCAGCTCTCATGTTCACGCCGGCGGAGTGGACCGCCTTCGTGGACTCTGCCAAGGACGGCGAATTCGATATCTCGTGAGAGCCTACCGATAGCCGCGCACCGATGGAAGTAGGTGCAAGCAAGGTCGACTTCCGCGATGTGCGACTTGACGGACGCCCCGGTGTCCCCCATTCGGGGGGTGCCGGGGCTCCACGCTGTTACGGGTGCCTGATCAAAACCCGTCGAGCGCATGGAAAGCGTGGGGAACGCCGACCGGATGTGATCATCGACGGCCCGATCAGGCGACCCCGGCGACGACGGCCGGCCGGGCCGCGTCGACGCTGACCGGGGCGGCTGCCGGCACCAGGTGCCGCACCACGGCGGCCCGGGCCTCGGCGATGACCACCTCCCGGTGCAGGCTGTCCCGGCTGCGGCGGGCCAGCTGCGCGTCGTGCCAGGCGGTGCGCTCGGCGGCCACCGCGTCCCGGTGCAGCCGCTCCAGGTGGGCGACGCTCGCCCGGTGCACGGCCATCTCCTGCTCGACCGGGTGCAGGCGGGCGTCCCAGCCGTCCCGGCCGTTCAGCGCGTCGGCCACCGCCGAGGCCGGCAGCTCACCACGGTCGGCGGCGGCCCGTACCGTCCGGTGCAGGAAACGCTCACGCTGGGCGTACTCCGTGGGGTTCTGGGCGGTGAACGGCGTGCCGAAGGCCGCCGTGGCCCGGCTGCGCGCCCAGCGCGCCTCGGCCTGCTGCCAGGCCTCCCAGGTCGCGTCCACCCGCTGCGCGGCCGCCTCCCAGCGACCGTGCCAGCGCTGCACCGCGTACCCCGCCTGATCGGCCGCGACGCGGACCTCCTCGGCGTAGCGCACCGTCTGCGCCGCCTCGTCGCGCCGCCGGGCGCGCTCCTGCTCCCGGCGCTCCTCGCGGCGGCGCAGGAACGCCACCGAATCGACCAGGGCGCGCCGCGGGTCCCGGACCCCGTGCGGGTTGGCGAGCACCACCAGGGCGGGCAGGGTGAGCAGCATCAGCAGCACCCAGATCGCGACCGGGGCGGGTTCGGCGAGCAGCATTTCGGCAAGCATGTTCATGGGAAAGGTCGTCCGCTTCGTCTCGGTTCCGCACAGATGGGCACACGGGAACCCGGGACGGCGTGGCACGCCGCCCGCGGGTCAGGCGGCGAACGGCGGAGCGCGGGAAGCGGTGGCCCCGGCCTCGACCTGGGCGCGCAGGGCGCGCACCAGGTCCGGCACGCCGCCGGCGGCGGCAGGGGCGAGGACCTCGACCTCAGGGGTACGAGCGGAAGCGTCGTCCGCAGCGGTGTGGTGCGTCCCGATCGAGTGGGAGATGCCGCTGCCGACGGAACCGGCGGGCCGGTCGACCGCGACCGGAGCACCGAGGAAGGCGACCAGAAGCGCCAGGAACACAGGCAGGAGCCGCAGCACTGTGGTGCGCTTCGCGGCCCTGTCCATACCGCTAAAAGTACCCATAAGCCCCTAAATCGCCTGGTGCGCCGCGCACACGGGTCACCCGTTGGAGCAGCGCGGCGAACGCCGACTCGAGTGCGTTTTTCGGATCAACTCTGCGCACCATGCGAAAGCTCAGATCGCCGGACGGCCCGCCGATGGGCACGACCATGCAGAAACGTGCCGGAGTCGCCGACCCGGTCCTGCTCGCCCTCGTGGCGCTGGGCGTGCTGTTGGTGCCGTGGTTCCTGGCCGGACCCGGCGGCGCCGTCACACCCTGGGTCATCCAGGCCGGCATCGACATCACGATGACGTACTTCGCCTGGCGGCTGGCCACCCACGCGGAGATGACCGTGGACGGGCGGCGGTTCTGGCGGGTGGTGGTGCTCGCTTGCGCCAGCTGTGCGGTGGGCGATACGTACCAGGCGGTGCTGATGATCGCTCAGCCCGGCAACACCCGGATCAGCCTGGTCCAGACCGCGTTCGTGGTGGCCGGCATGGCCACCGTGGTCGCGGCCACGCTGCGGCATCCGCTCGGCGGCGCCGGGCGGCAGCGGCTACGGCTCTGGTTCGACGCGGCCACCGTGCTCACCGGTGTCGCGGTCTTCCTCTGGTACTTCCTGCTGGCGACCGAGCTCAGCGGCAAACAGGCCGCCGACCGGTGGGCCGCCTCGGCCACCGCCGTGGTCATGCTGCTGATCACGTTCGGCCTGCTCAAGCTGATCCTCAGCGGCACCGCGCCGTTCACCCGCGGCGCGGGGGTGCTGGCCAGCCTGGGCGTGGCGGGCACCGCGCTGGCCGCACCGCTCACCACCGGGCTGCTCGGCGACCCGGGGCCCGGGCTGATGACCGTGGTGCAGCTGCTGCCGTGCGTGCTCACCGCTTTCAGCCTGCGCCTGCAGCAGGTCCGGGCCGGGCAGCTGGCCCGCCGGGTGGACACCACGGCGGGCACGCGGTCGAGCCGGCTGCCGTACCTGGCGGTGATCTCGACGCAGGTCCTGCTGCTGTTCTCGCTCCTCGACGGGCACGTCGACCTGCGGGTCTGGGGCGTCGCGGTCGGCACCGCGGCGATCACCGCGCTGGTGCTGGGCCGGCAGGTGGCGGCGCTGCGCGACAACGAGCGGCTGCTCGGGCAGATCGACGAGCAGAGCGAGCGGTTCCGCGCGCTGGTCCAGCACACCTCGGACCTCACGCTGGTCGTCGACCGGGAGAGCACGGTCAGCTACGCCAGCCCGGCCGCCGAACGGGTGCTCGGCATGCCCGCGGCGCAACTGCTGGGCACCTCCCTCTTCGAGCGGACCCACCCGGACGACGTGCCGGGCGTCAACGCGCTGGCCCGGCAGCTCGCCGCCCACCCCGGGATGGGCATCACCACGCAGGTGCGGTGGCGGCACGCGGACGGTTCCTACCGGTGGATGGACATCGTCAGCACCGACCTGCGGCACAACCCGAGCGTGCGCGGCGTGGTGCTGAACGCGCGGGACGCCACCGAGGCGCGGGCGCTGCACGACGAGCTCCAGCGGCAGGCCACGCACGACGTGCTGACCGGGTTGGGCAACCGGGTGCTGCTGCACCAGCGGCTCGCCGAGGCGAGCGGTGCGGTCAGCATGCTGCTGATCGACCTGGACGGCTTCAAAGAGATCAACGACCGGTACGGGCACCACGCCGGCGATCTGGTGCTACGTACCGTCGCCGACCGGCTCACCGGGCTGCTCGGCGCCGACGAGGTGGCCGCCCGGCTGGGCGGCGACGAGTTCGCCGTGCTGCTGCCCGGCACCGACGTGGTGGGCGCCGCGACCCTCGCCGACCGGATCGCCCTCGTGCTCGCCGAGCCGATGACGATCGCGGACCTCGAGCTGACCGTCGGCGCCAGCATCGGCGTCTCGGCCGGCGAGCCCGGCGAGGGGGACGGCCTGCTGCGCGAGGCGGACGCCGCCATGTACCGGCGCAAGAAACAGCGAAAGGCCCGTCGCCGGGAGACGGCGCGGGCCTGAACCGCGCTCGGCGGACCCGGCCGGTGCGACGACCGGCCGGATCCGCCTGCTGCGGCTAGCTCAGATCACCAGCGACGGTAGTCGTCCTGGGTCTGCGCGTTGAACTGCCAGGTGCGCTCCCGCTCGGCCCGGTCGATCCGGCGGTCGCTGACCTCGAGGACGTCCAGACCCTTCTGGATGTCGTTCGAGTAGATGTGGCCGTTGTACCAGTACGCCGACCAGGAACCGGCCAGGATCGAACGCTCCAGGCTGATCGGTCCCCGCTCCCAGTAAGCGATCTCGACCGGCTTACGGGAGTTGGTGAAGTCCCAGATCGAGATGCCGCCCTGGTACCACGCCTGGACCATGATGTCCCGCCCGGCCACCGGGATCAGCGAGCCGTTGTGGGCCACGCAGTTCTCGGTGTCCGCGTTCTCCCGCGGGATCTTGAAGTAGCTGCGGAAGACGAGCTTGGCCTTCTTGCCCTTGCCGACGATGTCGTAGATCGCGTCGGCGCCGCGGTTCGGCCCGGTCTCCGGGTTGCACGTCGCGCCGACGCCGCCGCCCAGCTCGTCGGTGAAGACGACCTTGGTGGCGTTGTTGTTGAACGTGGCCGAGTGCCAGAACGCGAAGTTCTCGGTGTCCCGGACCGTGGTGATCACCTTCGGCGCCACCGGGTTCGAGATGTCGAAGAGAACACCGTCGCCCATGCAGGCGCCGGCCGCGATGTCACGCTGCGGGTACGCCGTGATGTCGTGGCAACCGGTCGTCGCGCTGCCGGTCTCGCTCCCGGGGAAACCGCCGTCCGGGAAGAGCACCGGCGCCGCCACCAGAGCCGCCGCCTCGGGGTGCCGCAGCGGCACCTTGACGATCGAGATCTTGTCGTGCGGCAGGGCGCAGTTCGGCAGGTCGGTGGTCGCCAGGTTGTACGACGACACGTACACGTAGACGGAGCGGTCCCACTTCTTGCCCGGGACCAGGGTCAGCGTGTGCGAGCCGCAGTCGGTCTTGACGGCCGCGACGTACTGCGGGTTGAGCGGGTCGCTGATGTCGAAGACCTTGATGCCCTCCCAGCGCGGCGTCTCCGCGGGCGCGGTGTTCGGCACACCGACGCTGTTGCAGGAGTCGTCGCTGCGGATCGAGTCCGTGGCGAGGAAGAGCAGGTCACCGTAAACCGAAATGTCGTTCTGCGAACCGGGGCAGACGACCTGCTTGGCCATCACCGGGTCGCGGGGGTTGCTGATGTCGTAGACGGTGAAACCGTTGAAGTTACCGGCGTACGCGTACTTGCCCTGGAAGGCGATGTCGCTGTTGTACGCGTTCTCCGGCTCGAACGCACCCTGCTTGGGCTCGTTCGCGATCAACTTGAGGTTCGGGCTGCTGACGATCTCGTCGACGCCCGGGATGTCAGCGGTGTCGGCCTGTGCCTGGGCCGGCGCGGTGACGAGGAAGCTCATCAGAACAGCCGCGGCACCGATGGAGGCCAGACTTCTTAGTCGCCCTCGTGGGGCAGGGTGTTTCATGAAGCTCCTTCCGGCTACGGAGCCACCGGCGACACGTCGAGTCGTGTCGCTCGCACCACCGGTGACAACGATGTCGGTCGTTACGATAGTCGTCGAAGGCCGATCGTGGGTGACCCGGCCGGAGAGGAACTCATGAATCGCCGACGCGCCCAAGGCCTCGCCGCCGCGGCCCTGGCCCTCCTCGCAGCGGGCGGAATTGCCCTGCTCAGCAGGGGTTCCGACGACGATCGGCCGACCGCGGCACCGCCTTCGGCGTCGAGTTCGCCGATCCCGGTCCTGGTGCCGGGGCGCCCCGGCGAATCAGCGATGGTGACCGATTCCGATAAGGTTCAGCTGCCCGCCGGGACGGAGTACAACACGATCGACGTGACCTACGTCCAGATGATGATCGCCCACCACGAGCAGGCCGTGCGGATGGCCGATCTGGCGCCCGGCCGCGCGGCGAACGCGGGCGTGCTGGGCATCGCCGGCCGGATCAGCGCGGCGCAGAAACCGGAGATCGTCGCACTGCGGTCCTGGCTGCGTGACCGGGGACAACCGGAGAGCGACCCCAAGCACGACCACGCCACCATGCCGGGCATGCAGAGCGAGTCGGAGGTCACCGCACTGGCCGCCGCGAAGGGCGCCGATTTCGACCGCCGGTTCGTCGCGATGATGACCGAGCACCATGAGGGCGCCCAGCAGATGGCGACCGATCTGTTACGCGGCGGAGCCGACCAGCGACTGTCCGAACTGGCTAATGAGACCGCCGTGGAGCAGGTGACCGAGATCCGACGGATGGCCGACCTCAATGTCACTTGATCCATTGTGGAGCCATAACGCCATTTCGGGCGGGCCTAGAGCAGCATGCCGCCGGAGGCCTCGACGCGCTGGCCGGTGATCCAGCCGGTGCCGTCGCCGAGCAGCGCGGCGATCACCCCGGCGATCTCCTCCGGCCGGGCCACCCGGCCCAGCGCGGTCTGCCCGCCGATGTGCGCCCGGACCCGCTCGTCGTCGCGGAGCAGGCCGCCGCCGAAATCGGTGCCGGTGGGGCCGGGCGCCACCACGTTGGCAGTGATGCCGCGCGGGCCGGCCTCCTTCGCCAGATAGCGGGTGAAGACCTCGACGGCGCCCTTCATCGACGCGTACGCCGCGTAGACGCCCTCGCCGGTGAAACGGGCCAGGCCGGTGGAGAGGTTGATGATCCGGCCGCCGTCGGCGATCAGCGGCAGCAGTTTCTGGGTCAGGAAGAACATCCCGCGCCAGTGCACGTTCAGCATCTCGTCGAATGCCTCGACCGAGGTCTCGGCGATCGAGCCGGCACGACCGACGCCGGCGTTGTTGACCAGGAAGTCGAAGTCGGTGCGGCCGAAGCGGTCGGCGAGGACCCGCCGCAGGTCGTCGCGGAACCCGTCGTACGACGAGAGGTCGCCGACGCGCAGCGGCAGCGCAACCGCGTCGATCTTCTCGCCGGGGTCGCCGCGGTGGGTGTAGATCACCTCGACGCCCGCGTCGAGCAGTGCCCGGGCGGTGGCCCGGCCGAGGCCTCGGTTGCCGCCGGTGATCAGGGCGATTTTGGGCATGGTGATGCCTTTCTGCGAGGGGTGTCGCGGATTTCTAGGAGACGGCGGCGAGCAGCTGGAGCTTCTGGTAGCTCGCCGAGCCGGGCACCGCGGTGAAGACCAGCAGCGTCTGCAGCTGGTCGGGGTCGAACAGGTTCTGGCAGTAGAGGTCGAGTGCGCCGAGCTCGGGATGGAGCAGGGTCTTGCGGTCGGCGTGGGTCAGGCCGACCTCGTGCTCGGCCCAGATCGCGGCGAATTCCGGGCTGGCCTCCAGCAGCGCGCCGACGATCTCGCCGGCCCGGCTCTGCGGCGCCGCCGCGAACGCCGCGCGCAGCTGGGCGGCGAAGATTCGGCCGTGCCGGGGGTGGTGCTCCTCGGGGTAGAGCCGCCGCGCCGCCGGGTCGGTGAACCACCGGAACCAGACGCTGCGCGCCAGCCCGGAGAACGAGGTCTCGTCGCCGACCAGGGCCACCGCCATCCGGGTCTGGCGCAGCGTCTCACCGAACCGGGAGATGACCATGGCCGGGGTGTCCGACAGCCGGTCCAGGATGCGCATCATGCCGGGAGCGATGTGGTCCTCCCGCAGCGCCCGCTGCGGGGCCGGATGCCCGCCCAGCCGGAACAGGTGATCCCGCTCCTCCAGGCCCAGATGCAGGGCTCGGGCCAGCGCGGCGAGCATCTGCTCGGAGGGCGCCGGGCCGCGCTGCTGCTCGATCCGGCCGTAGTAGTCGGCCGACATCCCGGCGAGGGCGGCCACCTCCTCACGGCGCAGCCCACCGGTGCGCCGCCGCGGCCCGCGCGGCAGCCCGACATCCTCCGGCTGCAACGCTTCCCGACGGGTCCGGAGAAAGTCAGCGAGTTGCGCCCGATCCATGATCCTCATCCTCCCTCCGCCGCCGGCTCGATCCGACAGATCAAGCTTGACCCGGTACGCGGACCGGAGGAAGGACACGCTCATCCCCGGATCAACTGTCCCTGGATGCGCCTCAGCCGTCCCCGGGCCGGCAGAACGGCGGCGCGGTGGTCTCCGCCGGTAACTCCGGGGTGGTCGCCGAGCTCGCCAGCGGCGCGGGGCCGGTCCTCAGAGCCGGACCGGCAGTGCCTCCAGACCGCGCAGCAGCAGGCCGGGCCGCCAGCGTAGGTCCTCCGGCGGGACCGCCAGGCGCAGGCCGGGGTGACGGGTCAACAGTGCGGAGAAAGCAACCTGCGCCTCCAGCCGGGCCAGCGGCGCACCGAGGCAGTAGTGGATGCCGTGCCCGAACGCCAGGTGCGGGTTCTGCGGACGGTCCAGGCGCAGCTCGTCGGCGGCCGGGAAACGGTCGCCGTCGCGGTTCGCCGAGAGCAGGACGACCACGACCGGATCGCCGGCCGAGATCGTGACGCCACCGATCTCCAGATCCTCGGTGGCGACCCGGAAGGTGGAGGTCTCGACCGGCCCCTCGTAGCGGAGGAACTCCTCGATCGCGGTGGGCAGCAGCGCCGGCTCGGCCCGCAGCCGCTCCCACCGCTCCCGCTCGCGCAGCAGCAGATAGGTGCCGTTGCCGATCAGGTTCACCGTGGTCTCGTGCCCGGCGATGAGAAGCAGGAACACCATCGACGAGAGCTCGGCCTCGGTGAGCCGGTCGGCCTCGTCGCGCACCTGGATCAGGCCGGAGAGCAGGTCGTCGCCGGGGCGGGCGCGCCGCTCGGCGAGCAGCGCCAGGATGTAGCCGACCATGGCCCGGATGGCCGGCTCCAGCCGGTCACCGGCCTGCGAACCGGCGACGATCACGTTGGACCACTCCCGGAACGCGTCGCGGTCGTCGGCCGGCACCCCGAGTAGCTCGCAGATCACCTGGATCGGCAGCGGGAAGGCGAAGGCGTCGATCAGGTCGGCCTGCTCGCGGCCCTCGACCGCGTCCAGCAGGTCGCGGGTGATCTCCTCGATCCGCGGGCGCAGGCCCTCGATCCGCCGGGCGGTGAAGGCCGCGGAGACCAGCCGGCGCAACCGGGTGTGGTCCGGCGGGTCGACGGCGAGCATGTGCCGGGACAGCACCGCGGCCGGGCCGACCGGCTGGTTCGCCGTCGCGGACGAGCCGACCGAGAAGCCGGACTGCTTGGAGAGCCGGGGGTCGGCCAGTGCCCGCCGGGCATCCTCGTAGCGGGTGACCAGCCAGGCGCTCAGGCCGCTGGGCAGCCGGGTGCGGGTGACCGGTCCGGTGCGGCGCCAGTGCGCGTACACCGGGTGCGGGTCGGCCTGGAACGCCGGGTCGGTGAAGTCGATCTGGAGATCCTGGGTCATCGCGCCCTCCGAGCCGCCGGAACGGGATTCCGACGATACCCGTCGATATCAATCCCGGAGGGCGCTCCGGGTCAGGCGCCGCGAGGACGGCTGGCGCACACGCCCCGCGGTTCGCGCGGCGGCCGCAACGGCAGGCGCGGGCGGCGGGCGACGATCCGGCGGGGACGGCGGGGGCGTGGCTGACTGCTGTCCATGAGCGTCCACTATCCGCCGGTTGTCCGCCTCCGGCCCGTCCGTTGAGACAATCTTAAAGATCATCTAAGGGGAGGTATGCGTCCGATGGGACGGGAACCGGACTGGTCGTCTGCCCCCGCTGGAGACGGCCGATTACCCTCCTGAGGTCAACTCTTCCGGGACGGAGCAGCCGCACCACCATGACTACTCGCCCTCGTCGTACCCTCAGTGTCCTCCTCGCAGCCGCATCGTTGCTGGCCACAGCCGCGTGCGCGCCGCAGAACGGACGCGGTGTCGCCTTCGCGACGGCTCGTCCCGGCCGTACCGAATCGACAGCGGAACGCTCGAACATCGTGCTCGTGCTCACCGACGACCTGTCGAAGAACCTCGTGCCGTACATGCCGAACCTGCTCGCGATGCAGCGAGAGGGCACGACGTTCACCAATTACACGGTGACCGACTCGCTCTGCTGCCCGTCCCGGGCGTCCATGCTCAAAGGACAGTTCCCGCACAACACCGGCATCTTCAAGAACCACGGCTCGGACGGCGGCTTCCGCCTCTTCTACAGCCGGGGCGAGGAGAAGTCGACCTTCGCCACCGACCTGCAGACGGCGGGGTACCGCACCGCGTTCCTCGGCAAGTACCTCAACGAGTACCAGCCGAAGGACCCGCTGGGCACCGGGAAGCCGTACATGCCGCCGGGCTGGGACCTGTGGGCCGCCGGGGGCAACGCGTACGACAACTTCAACTACTCGCTGAACGAGAACAACCAGGTCGTCAAGTACGGCAACCGGCCACAGGACTACCTGACCGACGTGATCTCGACGAAGGCCTCGCAGTTCATCACCACCTCGGCGGCCGAGGGCAAGCCGTTCATGGTGGAGGTCTCGACCTATGCGCCGCACAGCCCGTACACGCCGGCGCCGCAGGACGCCAACGCGTTCCCCGGGCTGAAGGCGCCGCGCAACGCCGCCTACGACAAGCTGCCCACGGACGCGCCGAAGTGGCTCAACCGGGTCGCCCCGCTGACCAAGGCACAGAAGACCCGGATGGACACCGAGTTCCGCAAGCGGGTCCAGTCGGTGCAGTCGATCGACCGGATGCTCGGCTCGCTGCGGACCACCCTCACCAAGGCCGGCGTCGCCGACAAGACCGTGGTGGTCTTCGCCTCGGACAACGGCTACCACATGGGCGAGTACCGGCTGCCCTCCGGCAAGCAGACCGCCTTCGACACCGACGTGAACGTGCCCCTGGTGGTGGCCGGCCACGGCGTCGGCGCCGGGCGCACCGTGGACGCCCTGGTGGAGAACATCGACCTGCGGCCCACCTTCGCCGACCTGGCCGGCGCCCCGGGACCCGGCGAGACCGACGGCCGCAGCATCAAGCCGCTGCTCAACGGCACTCCCCCGGCCGAGTGGCGTACCGCGGCGCTGATCGAGCACCGGGACCCGGCCACCGACCCGCTGGACCCCGACTACACGTACGACAGCGTGAACATCCCGCCGGCGTACGACGCGCTGCGCACCGCCCAGTTCACCTACGTCAAGTACGTCGACGGGTCCCGCGAGTACTACGACCGCAAGACCGACCCGCTCCAGCTGCGCAACCTGGCCGGCAAGCTGACGCCGGCCCGGATCGCCGAACTGGACACGGCACTGCGCGGCCTGATCGCCTGTGTCGGCCCGGAGGCGTGCTGGACCGCGGGCCGCGCGATCAGCTGAACGCGCCGGGCCACGACTGCGGCGGGCCGCCGGGCCGGAAACCCGGCGAGTCCTGCCGCTGCACCACCGGGTAAAGGCTCGAGTGCGCCTGCCAGGACGGCGGGCGGCGCTGCTCCGGCGCGGCCAGGCAGCGCAGCAGGGCCTGCATCATGTCCCGCAGCGCCACGTGCAGGCGGCCGTCCGTGACGATCCCCTCGCCGTCCACCGCGCTCATCTCCAGCGGCAGCCGGACGCAGGCGGGCCGCAGCAGGCGGGCGCCGCCGTGGCCGAGCACCGACTCCAGGGCGGCCCGGGCGCCGTCGTCGCGGCCCGGGGCCACCACCGACAGCCAGGCGGCCGGCTTGCCGGTGAGCTCGCCGCCGTCGACCAGCCAGTCCAGCAGGTTCTTCAGGCTGCCCGGCAGCGAGCCCGCGTACTCGGGGGTGCTGAACAGGACCGCGTCCGCCTCGGTCACCTGCCGCCGCAGCGCGGTGACGGCCAGGCCCGGGTCCGGGTCGCCGGGCACGAACGCCGGCAGCGCGGCCAGGCCGTCGTAGCGGACGGCGGTGATCCCGGGTGGGGCGTGGCGGACGGCGGTGCGCAGGGCGGCGGTGTACAGGGATCCGTCGCGGGTGCTTCCCGAGACGAGCAGGACGCGCGTCATGCCGCAAGACGATACGGCTCGGCGGGCACCGTCCGGTCCGGCGGCGCGGCCTCGATCGGGTTACCGACAACCGGTTGCACCGACTCCGACTTTCGTACCGAATGGGTCTCGACGGCTAGCCAGCACCGAGATCGGGCGGGCAGCATGAGCAGACGGTTCATACGGGTGGGGACCGGTTGAAATTCCGCCCTCCTGCGCGAGAGTCGGAGCACGATGTCACAGCCCACCCCGCCGCCGTACGACCCGACACAACCGTTCGGGCAGCCGGGGTACGACCCGCAGCAGCAGCCGGCCTACGACCCGTACCAGCCGCCGGTGCCGTACTCCACACCGGACAGTGCGCCGCCCACCCAGGGTTACCCGCCGCCGCAGCCGCCGTACCAGGCTCCGGAGAGCGCACCGCCGTTCCCGCCGCAGCCCTACTCGCCGCCGGTGTCCGGCTATCCGCAGTCCCCGCCCGGCTACCCGCCGCAGCCCGGCTACCCGGCGCCGCCGATGTACCAGCCGGTGGTCGTGGGCCGCATCGGTCCGCCCACGTCGGGCTGGGCGGTGGCCTCGATGGTGCTCGGCATCGTCGGGCTGGTGCTGGTCTTCTGCGCCTGGGGCATCCCGTCGCTGCTCGCGGTGATCTTCGGCCACATCGGACTCTCCGAGACCAAGCGGGGCGAGAAGTCCGGTGGCGGCATGGCCATCGCCGGCCTGGTGATGGGCTACATCCTGCTCGGTCCGGCCATCATCCTCGCCGTCATGGGCGGGCTCGGTGGCCTCGGCGCGATGATGAGCGCCGCCTAGGTCCGCGGGCGCGCGGCCGGGCGGTGCCCACGACCGGCCGCGTCCCCACTGAAGGAACGGCGTTTCCGCACCGGGAGGGCGCCGTCGAGGTCCCCGGAAAGCGAGCAGGCCCCGCCCGGAAAAGGCGAGGCCTGCTCGTTGTTGTGCGCCGCGTAGGACTCGAACCTACAACCCGCGGATTAAGAGTCCGCTGCTCTGCCAGTTGAGCTAGCAGCGCCTGCAACGAGGCAGAACGTTAGCACATCGGCTCGGGGCCGCTCAGCGGGACCCGGGGATCGCCACCCGGGAGCGGGGCAGGCAGCACTTCTTGTACTTGCCGCCGGAACCGCACCAGCACGGTCCGTTACGGCCGGGCGGCCAGGCCACCGGTAGCGCCACCATGCCCTGCTGATCCTCATAGCCCCGCCGGATCTCCGGGGCGGTCGGGTCGCCGCCCTGCCGGGCCGCGAACGCCGTCAGCGCGTGGGCCGAGCCGGGGAACACCGAACCACCGCCGACGGTCAGCGCCCGCTCCAGCAGCGCGCGGTGCTCGTCCCAGGTCTGCCCGTAGACGCTCGCCAGCGCCGGCCAGCGCAGCAGCACCCGCTCGAACTCGGCCCGGGGCCAGAACAGCAGGCCCCGGTCGTCGTCGCCGGGCAGGCCGGCGGCGGTGCCGTACCGCGCCTCGCGCATCCGGTCGGCCATCTCGTCACGCTCGTCCGCGGGCAGCTCGAGTTCGCGCCGGATCCGGCGGCGGGACTGGCTCAGGCTGTACAGCAGCCTCAGATTCACCTCGTCCGGCCCGGCGCCGGTCCGCTCCTCCACCACGGCCAGCGCCGCGGTCAGCCACTGCTCGGCGATCGCGGCGAAGCCGCACTCCTCCATCGCCTCGGACAGGTACGCCGCGGCGTCCGGCTCGCGCACCAGACGCGGCCGCAGCGCGGCGAACTCCGCCAGCGCGTCTTCCTCACGGCCCAGCCGGGCCAGCAGATCTCCCCGGTACGCGCGGGCGAACCCCGAATCCTCGACCCGGTAGATCCCGACCGCCCGGTCGACGAGGGCCAGCGCGGCGGCCAATTCCCCCTGCCGTTCGGTGATCTCGGCGGCCAGGGTCAGCGCGTAACCCGCGTCTCTCGGATCGGCCAGGCGCTCGCCGTCGACGGCGGCGACCAGCTCCGCCACCGAGGCCAGCGGATCGTCGGCAGTGAACGCCTCATGCCCGATAGCGTCCAGATCGTCACTGGTGAGCAGTTCGTTCGGTGACACGCGCCACCCTACCTCGGTGACCCGCGGAAAAGGCGCCGCGGGCGTGGGGAGGCCCACGCCCGCGGCGCATTTCGGGGAACGGTGTCAGGTCGCGGTGCACGTCAGCGAGGGCCTGGCCCTTCTGCCGCCGCACTGGGGTTTTATCGACGACCGTCACTTCTCATTGTTGAGAGCACCCTGCCCCACGTCAACGGTTTGATACCGATAAATTTCCGAAAGTTTCGATACTCGGTGGCCTGAGCCGTCATCAGCTCTGATGGATCGATTCAAACCCCGAGCCGCGCCAAGAAACAGCGAAACTATCGGAGGCGGTGACGCTGCTGCCGCTTCGTCGAGGAGCGGTAGAAAGAAAGAAGCCCCGCGCCATCGGGCCGGGGCTGGTGCTTGGGGAGTGCGTCGCGTAGGACTCGAACCTACAACCCGCGGATTAAGAGTCCGCTGCTCTGCCAGTTGAGCTAGCGACGCTCGCCGTGCAACGAGATGAACGTTAGCACGGCCTGCGGAGATCCTTGAAATCGGCTACTTCCCACCTCAAAGGGGGACCCGCAACTTGCGTCCATGAGTCAGTATGTCTGCGCTGAGAACTCCAGAACGGGGCCCGACGATGGTTGACCTCCGCCGCTCCCTGGCGGCGATCTTGGCTTTCGCCCTGATCACCCCCCTTGCCGCCTGCGGCGACGACGCGAAGCCGACCTTCGCCGATCCCGCCAAGGCCGATCCGGCCGCCACCAGCAGCGCAGCTCCCGGCACCTCCGGTGCGCCGGTGACCGAGAGCACCACGGCCGCCGACCCGGTGGCGGTGACGATCACCCCTGCCACCGGGAAGAAGAACGTTCCGGTCAGCTCCGAGATCGGGCTCGCGGTGAAGGACGGCGAGGTGACCTCGGTCACCCTGACCGACGCCAAGGGCAAGGCCGTCGCCGGCGAGATGCGCGAGGACGGTTCGGCCTGGGTGCCGAGCAAGCCGCTGAAGACCAAGCAGAGCTACTCCGCGACGGTCGTCGCCACCGGGAAGAGCGGCGGCACGACGACCGCCACCACCTCGTTCACGACGATGGGCCCGCCGCCGCGCCGCACCGGCACGGGTCTCTACCTGTTCGACGACAAGACGTACGGCGTGGCCATGCCGGTGGTGGTCGAGTTCAACCCGGGCATCAAGAAGGCGGACCGCGCCGCGGTGCAGAAGCGGATGTTCGTCGAGACCACCCCGTCGCAGCCGGGCACCTGGTCGTGGACCGCCTCCGGCACCCAGGCCTACTACCGTGCGCCGGACTACTGGCAGCCGGGCACCACGCTGAAGGTGCGCATCGCGGTCGGCGGCCTGCCCACCGGCGACAACATCTACGGCGACCAGGACCGCTCAGCGACCGCCAAGATCGGCCGTAAGTTCGAGATGAAGGTCGACAACGCCAGCAAGAAGATGACGGTGCTGCAGGACGGCAAGGCGATCAAGACGATGCCGGTGAGCCTCGGCAAGAAGAGCACGCCGTCGTCGAGCGGGCACATGGTGATCATGGAGAAGAAGGCGGACACCGTCTTCGACACCACGGACACCGACGGCGACGAGGGCTACCGCACCCAGATTCAGTACGCGCAGCGACTGACCTGGAGCGGTCAGTACATTCACTCGGCCCCGTGGTCGACAGGTGATCAAGGTCGCCGCAACGTCTCGCATGGATGTGTCAATGTGGCGCCGGGCAACGCACGGTGGCTGTTCGACCGCACGCTGATCGGCGACCCGGTCACGGTGAAGGGGACCGAGGACAAGCTCGACTACGGCAACGGCTGGACCCCGTGGAACGTGAGCTGGAAAGAGTTCGCCGCGGGTAGCGCTCTGGAGGTGCCCGCCGACCTGAAGTGACGATCGGGTCACTGCGGGGTGGTTCGACAGCTCCTGCGGGGTACATCGATGGGGCGAGACTCATCGCGGCACAAATCCGGGATTGGTCAACAGGCTTTTTTGGAGCACTATTGGGCGCCGGAAGTACGACGCCGTGAGGGGACCATGGAGATGGATGGAAGTCGCCGTGCCGCTCGCCGCCGATGGCGCGCGGCCGTGGTCACGCTGTTGGCGGGCACCCTTCTGCTGACCGCCGCGTGCAGCGGCGGCGACGATTCGCCATCCTGGCAGGGTGGCGGCGGTAACGCCGCCGCGTCCGAGTCCCCGTCGCCGGAGCCGACGCTGAGCACGGTCGCGGTGACCTCTCCCGCGACTGACGCGACCGACGTCGAAGCCTGGTCCGAGGTGAAGTACAACAGCGAGGACCCGGAGAACACGACCGTCCAGGTGACCGACGCCAAGGGCGAAGAGGTCAAGGGCACCCTCGACAAGGACGAGAACGTCTGGCGCCCGGCCGAGTCCCTGGAGTGGGGCAAGAAGTACTCGGTGACCGTCACGACGCCCGAGGCCGAGGGCAAGAACAACACCACCACCAGCTCGTTCACGGTGATGAAGAAGCCGGCGAACCTGGTGCGGGTGTCGAGCTTCCTCGGCGACGGGCAGACCGTCGGCGTCGGCATGCCGCTGATCATCCGGTTCGGCCGGGCGATCCCGGAGAAGTACCGGGCGGACGTCGAGCGCAAGATGACCGTGACCGCCACTCCGGCTCAGGAGGGCGTCTGGCACTGGACCAGCCCCACCGAGGTGCACTACCGGCCGAAGGTCTACTGGAAGTCCGGCTCCAAGGTCTTCTACAAGGTGCAGCTCAAAGGCGTGAAGATGGGCGACGGGTGGTACGGCCGCTCCGACCTGACCGTCGACATGAAGATCGGCCGTTCGATGATCATGACGGTCTCGAACAAGACCAAGACGATGACGGTCAAGCAGGACGGCAAGGTCATCAAGACCATCCCGGTCAGCCTGGGCAAGCCGAAGACCCCGTCGTCGAGCGGCACCATGGTCGTCATCGAGAAGAAGGAACACACCGTCTTCGACACCCTGGACGAGCTGGGTCCCGAGGAGGGCTACCGCACCGAGATCGACTACGCGCAGCGGATCACCTGGAGCGGCCAGTTCATCCACGCCGCCCCGTGGTCCGAGGGTGTGCAGGGCCGCAGCAACGTCTCGCACGGCTGCGTGAACGTGTCGATGGCGATGGGCAAGTGGCTCTTCGACCGCACCATGATGGGCGACGTGATCACGGTCTCCGGGACCGAGGAGAAGCTCAAGAACGGTAACGGCTGGACCGACTGGAACATGAGCTGGGAAGAGTACAAGAAGGGCAGCGCGCTCAACTAGCGCGAGACCTCCGCGAGGCGGGCCCGGTCCTGAAGGACCGGGCCCGCCTTCGTTCGGTACGCCTACCAGTGCCCGCTGATCTCGGCTTTCCTGGACCCCGCGGCGGCGATCGCGCCGTACTGGTCGGCGCCGGTGTCGCGCCGGCCGGCCGCGTGCAGGAACTGGGCCGCGAAGACGTACTGGCCCGGGGCCAGGGTGCGGCCCTCGTTCAGGGTGAAGCGGTAGAGCACCGCGGTCTTCTCCTCGACCGACGTCACGGTAATCATCTCGGCCGGCACCGAGCTCCACTTGCCGGCGTCCTCGACCCCCGCGGTACGGGCCACGCTGATCACCAGGTCGAGCTTCGTGATCGTCTCGGTGGTGGTCAGGGTCAGGTTCTCCTGCGCCCAGGTCTCGTTCGAGTGGCTGTCCACCACGGTGGCCGAGCTGAGGAACCCGTCGGACGGCTGCCAGCGGGGCGTGGACGTGGCCGGGGTCCGGCTGGGGCGGTCGGCCCGTTCCGGCTCGCGGGACGGGCGCTTGCTCGGCGCGGGTGCGGCGGGACTGGCGGGGCTGGTGGTGGGAGCCACCGAGGTGGCGGCCGGCGGCTCCGTGCCGCCACTGCGGTCAGTGGCCATCTTGATCCCGGTGAAGCCGGCCACCAGCGTGGCCACCACCGAGGCAGCGGCCGCGGCCGGGCGCAGCCCGGTGAACGCCCAGCGGCTGCGCGTCGCGGTGCGCCGCTCGGCGATCCGGGAGAGCATCGCCGCCCGGTCCGGGACGTGCCGGTCGGCCTCCTGGCGCAGCGCCGCACCCAGATCGGGCGGGGGGCGCTCAGCCATGGTGGCCTCCCATCATCAGCGGCATCCCGCGCAGGTACTCGCTCAGCTGGGCGGCACCCCGGGAGGTGTGGCTCTTCACGGCACCGACCGAGATGCCGAGGATCGCGGCCACCTCACGTTCCGGCACGTCGAACGCGTACCGAAGGATGACGCACTCGCGACGCCGCAGCGGAAGGCGCCGTAGGGCCTCGCGCACGTCGAGGACCGCGGGGGTGTCGCTCTCGCCGCGGTCGCGGCGAAGCAGCCCGAGCCGCAGCAGACCGGCCCGTTCCCGGCTCTGCCGTTTGATCCACTGGCGGGCCAGGTTGGTCACGATGCCGCGAGCGTACGCGACCGGGCTGTCGGCCGCCTGCACGCGCTCCCAGTGCCGCCACACCTCCACGAACGCGTCGGCGGCCAGGTCGTCGGCGGCCTGCGAGTCGCCGGTCACCAGGTAGGCGAGACGGGACAGATCAGCGTGATGGTTGTCGAAGAAGCGCCGGAAGGCGTATTCGGCATCGGACAAGGACTGCTCCCGGCCGTCAGGAGATCTTCACCGAGTACGCGGTGGTGTCGAGCTGCCCCGCGCCGGTGAAGATCTCGGTGCCGGCCTGGACGCTGGACAGGTACTTGCTCTTGGCGAGCCAGCCCCGCGCCACCAGGTCGTCGGTGAAGTCGGTCAGGTTCAGGTCGGCCGCGGAGGTGTTCGAGCGGCGCACGAACGAGTAGACGTTCCAGCCGATGTTGCCGCGGTAGAGGTCCCACGTGGTGCCGGCGATCGTGACGGTCGCCTGCCTGGTGCCGACCGGACCGGCCCCGCCCGCGGTGTAGAGCCAGATCATCACCTCGTCGGTCGGGTTGTGCTGCCAGTCCGGGGTGGCGATGTCGTGCAGCCACAGGTCGTAGGCGACGTTCATGACGTTGCTGGTGGTCTGGGTGACCCGGAAGTTCCAGTTCGCCCGGACGGTCCTGCCGGCGCTGAGCTGGATCGGCAGGCCGGTGCCGGTGGCCTTCCAGCCCCAGTGCCAGCCGAGCACCGCGCTCGCGTACGACTTGACCTTGGTCTTGTCGCCGGACCAGGTCCACCGGGTGCCCCAGCTCAGGTTGTCGCCGCTGAGGCCGTTCTCCCAGACGCACTGCGAGCCGGTGCCGTCGGCCTTGCCCCAGACGTTGTTGTTGACCCAGTACTTGCCGCGGACCAGGGCGGCGTAGTCGGCGCAGTCCTCCGCACCCCGGGTCGCGGTCGCAGTCGCGGTGCCGGTGGCGGCGGGCGCGGCGCCGGTGCAGGCCACCCCGTTGACGGTGAATCCGGTGTTCCACTGGCTGGGCACGGCGTACGTCACGGAACAGGCGGTGGTCTCCGCGGCGTCGGCGTTCAGAACGCCGGCCACCGCGGCCGCGGCGCCGAGTGTCAGCACCGCGAACGGCACGACAATGCGCTTGGCGAGCATCAGGGGTCTCCCGGGGGACGAAGGTTGATCCACACCCCTGTGGCCCGGGAGGCCGAAAAGGTTGCGCGCTCCCACGAGAATTCTTTTGATTCCCGGCTGGTGGGAACGGGCCATGAAAAAAGGCCTCGTCCGCAGACGAGGCCTTTTCGGTGGGGTGATCGACGGGATTTGAACCCGCGACACCCGGGACCACAACCCGGTGCTCTACCAACTGAGCTACGACCACCATGACCGCGGAGTCGTTCCCGCGGTGCCGGACAATCATAGCCGCCGCCCCGGGGCGGCCGTCGAGCGGGTTACCTACAGCTCGGCGGCGACGGCCTTGGCCGCCTCGACGTCCGGGCCGGGCTGCGGCACGAAGATCGTCCGCCGGTAATACTCCAGCTCGCGGATGCTCTCCCGGATGTCGGCGAGCGCCCGGTGCGACAGGCCCTTGGCCGGCTGCCCGAAGTACACCCGCGGGTACCACCGGCGGCACAGCTCCTTGATCGACGAGACGTCGATCATCCGGTAGTGCAGGTGGGCGTCGAGGGCCGGCATGTCCCGCGCCAGGAAGCCGCGGTCGGTCGCGATCGAGTTGCCGCACAGCGGCGCGGTCCGCGGGTTCGGCACGAACTCCCGGATGTAGGCCAGGACGGCCTCCTCCGCCTCGGCCATGGTGATGGCCGAGCGGCGGACCTCGTCGGTCAGCCCGGACTTGGCATGCATGTCGCGCACCACCGGCGGCATCGCGTCCAGCGCCGCGTCGTCGGCGTGGATGACCAGGTCGACGCCCTCGCCGAGCACGTTGAGTTCCGGATCGGTGACCAGCGCCGCGACCTCGATGAGCTTGTCCTTGCCCAGGTCGAGACCGGTCATCTCACAGTCGATCCACACCAGAAGATCCGCCACGGGCACAGCCTACGCCGGGCAGCGCGCCGCCGTTTGGCGCGTACGGCCGGTCACGCCCCCGCTTCGCGCTGTTTGTCCGCTTTGTAGCCGGGACTTCCCAGTTGGCCGGTTGCGGGGTAAAGTGTACTTTACGGACGAAGCCCCCCTTCGGTTACTCCGTTCCCCCCGGTAAAGGGCCCTCCGTGTCGGCAGCACGGAGGGCCCTTTCAACGTCACGGCCGCCACGACCGGTCAAAATCGGCACCCACCGTCGCGCCCTCCACCCAACGGATCTCCGGCGTGCCCGCCGAACCGATGAACTCCAGCAGCCGCCCACCCTCCTCCTCGACCGCGGCCCGCGCCGCCGCCGGAATCGGCCGGAACGGCGCCACGGTCAGCGTCGCGCCCTTCACCGCCCAGGTCGCGGCCACGAAACCGTCGACCAGAACGGTCGGGCGCACGATCGACCAGCCGGGCATCACCAGCGGGCGGTCCCCCGGATGGATGATCCGGTCCCGGTTGTCGTGGCCCAGCACGGCATTGTCGAACTCGGGCAGGAAGACCACGGGGGCCGGAGCATCGGGGTCCAGCAACGGGGCGTTCGGTAGGTCGTACAGATCAATCCCGGTCTCGTCGCGGAAGACCCGCAGCTGCGGCCGCAGCTGCGCCAGCAGCGGGCCCAGGCGGGTCAGGCCCGACCAGACCTGCAGATCCTTCACCGAGGCCGGGCCGAACGCCGCCAGATAGCGCAACACCAGCGTCTCCGGGCTCGGCTCGGCGGCCAGCGGCCGCCCGAGCCAAGCCTCGGCCGGCACACATTGCACGCGGCCGCGATGCCGCCACGTCCCGGACGGCGGCGGGTGCAGCAGAGACAACCGCAGATGTACGACGTACTTCAGCGTCTGCGGGTCGTGGCCGGGAAACCGCTCCACCAGCCGCCGGGCCAGCTCGGGCCGCGTCATCGGCCCATCGGCGAGGATCTCCAGGGCGGCATCGGTGAACTTGGCCGGGTCGACGCCGTCCAACGATGCGCCGCGCCCGGCGAGCCGGTCGAGGGTGGGCTGCAGGGTGGGGCGGAGCCAGAGAAAGTCCTCACCGGTGCTCAGATGCTGGGTGCCGCGCAGCATCGCGCCGCGGACCACTCCCCCGTCGTGCAGCAGCTTCGTCAGGTCGTCGTGCCGGAAGCCGGCGATGCGCGACCAGAGGCTCAGATAGGGCGAGTCTGGTT
This sequence comes from Actinoplanes sp. NPDC024001, assembly GCF_040638955.1. NCBI lineage: Bacteria > Bacillati > Actinomycetota > Actinomycetes > Micromonosporales > Micromonosporaceae > Actinoplanes > Actinoplanes sp. NPDC024001. Next base: position 123,556 of record NZ_JBEZZB010000002.1, on the reverse strand, counting down.
CCTGGCCCTGCAGGGCGACCAGGTGCTCGACCACGTCGGCGGTGGGGCGCGGTTGGCGCTGGTCGAGCAGTTGGCGGTGCAGGTAGGTCCGGTTGAGCTCGCGCGTGGTGAGGACTCTCATGGGGACGACGGTAGGTGGTATAGCGGCCACTTTCCGTCCGGAATGCTGGGGGTGAAAAACGGGCCACCCGATGCTTCGGGTGGCCCGTTTCCGGCTCGCTGTTCTACTTGCTGCCGGCACCGACACCTGCTGCCGACTACCTGCTGGCGGATCGCCTGCTTGCCGGCGGCTCGCCTGCTTGCCGGCGGCTCGATTATTCGCTGCCGGGATCGCCCTTCGGCCGGTCCCGGTCCGCCGGTCGGCCGGCGACGGTACGACGGCGGCGCCGCTCGTTGCTGCCGGCCAGCAGCTCGGCGGCTTCCTCCCGGTAGGAGAGCACCCGAGCGGTGGGGCGGTCGGGTGCGGGCCGCTCCCCCTTGCCCGGCTCAACCCGGCCCGGGGTGGGCTTGACCTGCTCAACCTTGACCTGGCCGGCCTTGGCCTGCTCAACCCTGACCTGACCTGCCTTAGCCGGCTCGACCCGGACCCGACCAGCCCTGGCCTGCTCGGTTCCGCCCGGCGTCGGCTTGGCCTGCTCAGCCTTGACCTGCTCGGTTCCGCCCGACACCGGCTTGGTCTGCTCAGCCTTCGCCTGCCCGATCCCGGCCGACACCGGCCTGACCTGCTCGACCTTCGCCGGCCCGGTTCCGCCCGGCCCCGGCCTGACCTGCTCGACCTTCGCCGGCCCGGTCCCGCCCGGCACCGGCCGGGCCCGCTCGGCCTGGGTCGATGCCGGCATGGCCTGTTCCGCCGCAGCCTGACCGGTCTTGCCCAGCTCGGCCGTAGCCTGTTCCGGCCTCGTCGGCTGAGTCGCCGAACCGGTGTCTGTCGTGATGCGCGGCGGAACCTTGGCGGTCGGCGCCTTCGGGCGCGGGGCGTTGCCGCGAGCTGCCCGGATCGCCGCCGGTGTGGCCGGAGCCGGGATGCCCGCTGCCACGCCGCTCTGGCCCGTCGCGTCCGAGACGGTCGCCGGCTTGGCCGCCTCACCGGGGCCGGTACCCGGAATGCCGGTTTCCGGCTTCGGGGACTGCGCCGCGGCCGACAGCTTCGCTGACGGCTCGTCGGCTGCTTGAGCGGCCCGCGCGGCGACCGACTCGGCGGCCTTGATCCAGGCCGCAGGGACCCGCCGGGCCGCGGCCCCCGGCCGCGGCGGCATGCCGGGCGCGACCTTTCCGCTGGTCCGGCTTTGCGCGCGGGACAGCGGTTGATCGGCCTGCCCGGTACGCCCGGACTTCCGCCCACCCGGACGCTCCGCAGCGGCCTGGCTGCCCTGGCCGGGGACCGTCCGTGCCGGGCCGTCGAGTTCCACCGCGTGCATCGAAGCGCGCTGAGGCTCACCAGGCTGTGCCGGCACCGCAGCGTCCCCGCCGGTGGGCACGGCGTCCCCGCCGGTGGGCGCGACGTCCCCGGCGGTGAGGGCGGCGTCCCCGCCGGTGGGCGCGACGTCCCCGGCGGTGGGCGCGGCGACGTCCGAATCGGATCGGCTAGCGTGGGCTGGCGCCGGGTTGCCGGCCGGCGGCCGCCCGGACTCCATGGCGTGCATCGACGCCCGCTCCGGACCGGCATGGCCCGGCCGGTCAGCGATTCGCGCCGACCCGACCGCGATCTGCGCGGCCGGCCGATCGAGTTCGGCTGTGTCCGTGGTGGGACGCGACGGGAACGGCACGATCGGCCGCTGGGGAGCGACGGGGGTGTCCGGCTCGCTCTCCTCCTGCCCAGGCCGCGGCTTCTCCATCGGCGGCGCCGACGCCGATTCCGCACCGGCGGTGTGTTCCGAGTCAGAATCCGGCTTCCCCGTGGGTGACGCTGATCCGTCCGTCGGCCCGTCCTGCTTGGCCGGTTGTCCCGGCTTCACGGGCTGCGGCGCGGCCTTCTTCGACGGGTCGCCCTGCGCAGGCTGTGCCAACTCGCGTTCCGGCTGCGCGGTCACGTTCGATGCCGGTGCGGACTTCGCCGTTTCAGCCGAGGCGGAGCGGTCCGCTTCCTGCTCGCTGACGCCGACGGCCTGAACCGGCGGCCACACCGGGGGCTTGCTGGAAGCCGCCGACTTGCTCGGGCCCGAAGCCGCGGACTTGCTGGGGCCGGAAGCCGTCGACGCTGCCGGGGTCTCGGTGGAGACGTTCACCTTTTCGGCCTTCTGATCGGCAACAGCAGTGGTCGCGGCCGGTTGATCGGTGGACACCCGGGGCTTCGCGATCGGGTCCGCGGAGCGTTCGGGGGCGGCCCCCGGCTGGGGGGACGCAGCCGAGGGCTGGGCGGCCGATGCCGCTTGCCGCGCGGGAGTCTTCGGTGCCGGCGTAACCGCTGCGGCCTGCGGCGCCGCGATGCTCTGCGGGTGCGGTTGCGGTTGCGGTTGCATCTTCGACTGAGGTTGCGGCTTCGGCCGCAGCTGCGATTGGGGTTGCGGCTGTGGCTGCGATTGGGGCTGCGGCTTCGGCCGTGCGACGCTGCCCGAGCCGAGCCGGGTCAGTCCGGTCGCGGTCCAGTCGGTCGCCGCCGGGCCGGTGTGCAGGGCAATTCGTGAGACAGCCACCGCCGGGGCCTGGGGGCGCGGGCTCGGCCGCACGCCGGTCTTCGAGGCAGCTTCGCCGGGGTTGACCGGGCGGCCGCCAGAGCCGCCCGGACGGCCATCAGCGGTTACGGAGTCCTCGGCGGGGCCGGCTGAGGTCTCAACCTCAGATCCGGCCGAAGCCGAACCGTCTGCAGCGGCTGCCGCCTGCTTGGGCTGATCTGCGGACTGCGCATCGGCGGATCCTCCGGGCCGAGCCACCGTGATGTCATCCTCGGATCCGGCCGCAGCCGGGCGGCCTGTACCGGCTGCCGGCTTGGGCTGAGCCGCGGACTGCGCATCCGTGGACTGCGCATCCGTGGACCGCGCATCCATGGACCGCGCATCCATGGACTGCGCATCCGCGGACCGCTCAGCCTGGGCCGCCGCAATCTCAACCTCGGATCCAGTCGCAGCCGGTCCGTCCGTCGCGGCTGCCGACTTCGCGAGTTGCGCGTCGGGCTCAGTGGCAGAAGTCTCGCCGGCGCTTTCTTCGTCGGCGACCCGCTTGCGCGGGCCTGCGATCGACGGGCCGGCCTGCTTGGCGTCGCGGTTGCCGATCTTGTCCGGTGTAGCCGGAGCCGACGCGGTCTGAGCCGCCGGAGCTTCATTCGACGCGGTCTGGGCCGGCGCGGTCTGAGCCGGCGCGGTCTGAGCCGGCGCGGTCTGAGCCGGCGCGGTCTGAGCCGGCGCGGTCTGCCCCCGGGGTGCCTTGGTCGATTTGGTTTTGCCCGGCGCTGACTTGGCCTGCGCGGTCTGGCCAGCAGCGACCTGGGCTGGTGCGGACTTACCCGAGACGGCCTGGGCCGGTGCGGACTTGCCCGAGACGGCCTGGGCCGGTGCCGCCTGGCCCGAAGCGGCTTGGGCCGGTGCGGACTTGCCCGAGGCGGCCTGGGCCGGTTTGGCCTGGGCTGGTGTGGCCTGGGTCGGGGCGGTCGAGGCTGCTGCGGCTGACTTGCGGGCGGCGGCCTCGGCAAGCCGGGCCGCTGCGCGGGCCTCGGTCTGGCGGGCGCGCTCCGGGGCCGTAGCCGCGACCCAGGCGCCTACCGCGGTGGCGTGGAACTCGGGCAGGTCGGTCGGGGCCGCGGCGCGCCGCCGGTCGTGGCGGCGAGCCGCTAGGGGGCCCGGGTGCAGGCCGGCGAGAGCGGGGGTTTCACCGAGCAGGTTCAGCGGTCTTCCGGGAGGCGGCGTGTGCGCCCCGGCCGGCATCAGGCCTGCGGTGGGTGAGGTCACGTCGCCGCCGGTCCGGGCGTTGGCTAGGGCGACCGAGGCGGAGCCGGGAGTGGCGAACGCGGCCGGGACCGCGCCCGAGCCCGCTGGAGCGGCGCCGGCGGCGGATAGGGACGCGGCGCTGCCGGCAGTGCCGGAGAGAGCGGCGGCGTTGCCAGCAGCGGCCGGAGCAGAACCCGCAGCACCGGAGCCAGCCGGAACGGGGCCCGCTGCGCCGGAGACAGCCGCCGCGGAGCCGGCGGGACCGGTTACAGCCGGAATAGAGCCAGCCGCGCCGGAAAGTGCCGAGCCAGAGACGGCCGAGCCGGAAAGGGCCGAGCCCGAGACGGCCGAGCCCGAGACGGCCGAGCCCGACGCGACCGAGCCCGAGACGGCCGAGCCCGAGACGGCCGAGCCCGACGCGACCGAGCCCGACGCGACCGAGCCCGACGCGACCGAGCCCGAGACGGCCGAGCCTGACGCGGACGAGCCGGACAAGGCCGGGGCCAAGTCGCCGGGTAGTTCGGGCTGGCTGGTGTGGTTCGGCGGCCAGGAGAACTGGGGCAGGGCCGGCGGCCGGCTCGGGCGGGAGTCGGCCAGGGTGCGCGGGCGGTGCGCGCCGCCCTGACGGCCGCCGCCGGAAAGAGCGCCGGAAAGGGCGCCGGGAAGGGCACCAGGAAGGGCGCCGGAAGGAGGGCCGGAAAGCGGCAGTGGTGCGCCGATGGCCTGCATCAGGTCGGGTACCTGGCTGGGTTCGACGACGTAGACGACCTCGCGCCGGCGGCTCGGCCAGGCCAGCATGATCACGCCGATCATCACCATCAGCGTGCCGAGGGTGAGCAGGCCCCACGTGCTGGAGTTGAGCCAGCTCGGCCACAGTTCGACGGCTGACGCGACCCGGTTGATCGGGCGGGCGGTCGGGTTCATCACGACCAGGCTGTAGGGGCCGCCGGTGAGTTCGCCGGGGGTCCAGCTGAGCTGGCCCTGACCGCTCATCGTCCAGAACGGCTGGCGGCCGGGCAGGCCGGTCGGGGGCACCCGGCCGGGGGCGCGGCCGGTGGTGAGCGGCAGGGCGCCGGTGCCGATGTCGACGGTGGCGACCCGGGTGTGCGGGACGTTGGCGAGATAGCGCTCGACGTCGCGGGTCGGGGCCAGGCCGACGAAGGCGGGGCCGCCCACGGTGACCGCGGAGAGCCGCAGCCGGGTGGAGCCGACCCGGGCGAACGGGGCGTCGTCGCGCAGCAGCCGGTCGATGTCGGGGACGACGAGTGCGTACCCCGGCACCGCGAGCTGGCGCATCTGGCCGCTGAACGCGCCACCGGGGTCCCGGTGCTGCATCAGCGCCCACAGGGCGCCACCGGCCAGCAGCGCGGGCAGTCCGATGGTCAGTAACAGCATGCCGAGGATCGTGCGGAACACCCGCATCTGTCTCTCCCCCTTCCCGGGCCGTACTGCGGGGACCATACCGAGTCAAATAACCCCAAAGTGGTCAAACAGGCACGGTGGCCCCCGATAGATATGCCGACGGCCCGGCCGAAGAGGCCGGGCCGTCGTGATCCGTGCGGGGGGTCAGGAGATGGTTGCGGTCATGGTCAGCGTCGACTGGTCGATCTCGGTGGTCCGGGCGGTGAACTTGAACGTCCACTCACCGGCGGCCGGCAGCGCGATGTCCCCGATGGCGTGGAAGTCGGTGATCCGCAGCAGCGGGATCTCGATCGGCTCGATGCCCTTCTCGGACAGCGTGGCGGTGGCCTTCCACTCGACCACCGGCAGCGGCTTGTTGTCGAGCGTGTACGCGTACAGGTGGATCGAGTTGTTGCCGACCTTCGCCGGGAAGATGTCCACCTGCAGCGACATCTTGTCGGCGGTCAGGGTCTGCGAGACGGTCGTGGTGGTGGCCGCGGTCTCGGCCGCCTCGGCGGTGCGGGGCGGCGCGATCTGCACCAGCACCGACGTCACGCCGAGCACGACCGCGGTGATCGCGAGTTCGGCCAGCACGATCCGGCGCAGTGGGCCGGGCGACTCCTCGGCGGCCCGGGACTTGACCAGCTTGCGGGAGTAGGCGGCCACCCCGAGCACCACCGCGGCCAGGCCGATCTTCGCCAGGATCAGCCGCCCGTAGGTGCTGTTGATCAGCCCGTCCAGGGAGGAGACCTCGATCAGCGCCTGCACCACCCCGGCGAAGATCAGCGCGCCGACGGCGGCGGCCGCCCAGCGCGACCAGATCGGCAGGATCGCGCCGAGTTCCCGGCCGTTCGCCTTCGGCAGCAGGAAGCCGAAGAGCATCACCAGGCCACCGAGCCACACCGCCACGGCGGCCAGGTGCAGCGCGTCGATCACCACCGAGACGCCGGCCACCGGCGAGGCGCTCGGGTGCCCGGTCAGCGGCCAGGTGGCCAGGGCCGCCACGCCCAGCACCCCGAGCAGGGCCAGGTCGAGCTTGGACTCGCCCCCGCCGGGACCGACCAGCAGCGGCCGCAGCAGGAAGGCGGCGGCGACCACCACACCGAGCCGGACCAGCATCACCGCGCCGAACGTGCTGCCCAGCACGTCGCGCAGGTCGCCGACGCCGACGTCGAACAGGCCGGTGCCGAGCGTGTACGGCGCCTGCAGCCAGATCCCCAGCAGGGTGCTCCCGGCCACCAGCCCGATCCCGGTCCAGATCAGCCGGCCCGGGCCGCGCCGGTCCAGTCGCTGGGGCCAGAGCAGCGCCAGCACCAGCACCGGGCCGACGAGCAGCACGAGGCCGGCGTACCCCAGGTATTTGCCGATCGGAATGAGTGCGCGAACCACCGGATCGACCCGGATCTCCTCCTCGGCCGCCGAAGGCGGCGTCGAGGCCGCGCCGACCGAGAAGCTGATGGTGCCGGCCACCGGGTGGCTGTCCGCCGAGATCACCCGGTAACTGACCAGGTAGGTGCCCCGGCCGGCACCGGTGCGCAGCGGAATCGTCACCTGTGAGCCGCTGACCGAGGGCTCGCCCTGGTCGGCGCGTGCACCGTCCGGGCTGATCACCCGGATCTTGTCGGAGAGCAGCTGCACCGACTCGCTGAAGGTCAGCGTCACCTTGTTCGGGGCGTCCGGGACGATCGTGCCGTTTCCCGGATCGCTGCCGACCAGTGCGGCGTGGGCGCTGGCCGGCGCGGCCGCGGCCAGCGTGCCGAAGAAGCCCAGCAGCAACCCGACGATTACGGTCAGTATCCGGCGTCGGTCAACGGTCATGCCACATGCTCTCCGATTCCACTTCGCGCGCGCCTGGGGTAGTCGTCCGGGACCCTCGCATGGTTCCAGATCCGTCCGACCCGCGTACGATTGCCGGTCGTGACCGGTGGTGAGGAACTGAAGGACGAGACGACCGCGCTCGCCCTGCGCGCCCGTGCGGGCGACGCGGCGGCGCAGGCCGCGTTCGTGCGCGCCACCCAGGCCGAGGTCTGGCGGTTCACCGCCGCGCTCGTCGACCCGGGCGCCGCAGACGATCTCACCCAGGAAACCTACCTGCGGGCCTTCCGGGCGCTGCACAGCTTCGCCGGCCGCTCCAGCGTCCGCACCTGGCTGCTCGGCATCGCCCGCCGCACCTGCGCCGACCACCTGCGCTCGGTGGTGCGCCGGCGGCGCCTGGACGCTCGGCTCGCCGCGCAGGCCGCCACCGAGTTACCCGTTCCGGACCCGGCACACCGGCTGACCAGCGCCGACCTGCTGAGCCGGCTCAGTGACGAACGCCGCACCGCCTTCGTGCTGACCCAGGTGCTCGGCCTGTCCTATGCCGAGGCCGCCGACGTCGAGGACGTTCCGGTCGGCACCATCCGCTCCCGGGTGGCCCGGGCCCGCGACGAGCTGATCAGCGCGGTCTCCCGGGCCCAGGCCAGCTGAACAGGACCTTGGACTCTGCACCACCTGGGCCGGTGACGGCCAGCATAGGCGGGAACTCGAACGCTACGGACTTCGTCTAACTGGGCGTGAGCATGGAAACCCTGCGGAGTGTCCGCGCGGCGGCCGTGTGGCCGTGGATCTCCACGGCGGCCCGGCTCGGGCTGGCCGCCGTCTGGCTGATCGCCGGCGGGCTCAAGGTCGGCGACCTGGCCCAGTCCGCCCGCGCGGTCAACGCCTACCAGCTGATGTCGTACGACGCGGCCAAGGTGGTCGGCGCCGTCCAGCCGTTCCTGGAGATCGCCCTCGGGCTGCTCCTGCTGATCGGCCTCGCGGTGCGGCTGACCGCCGGCATCTCCGCGGTGCTGATGATGATCTTCATCGCCGGCATCGTCTCGGCATGGGCGCGCGGCCTGCAGATCGACTGCGGGTGCTTCAGCACCGGCGGCGCGCTGGCCGAGGGCAAGGAGGCGGCGTACGGCCTGGACATCCTGCGCGACCTCGGTTTCCTGGCGCTCTCCGGGATCCTGCTGTGGCGGCCCCGGACCCGGTTCTCGCTGGACGGCCTTTTGATGGGGGATGCTCGATGAGGATGGGGGATGCTCGATGAGCAAGGGCAAACGCGACCGGACCACCAAGGCCCGGCAGATCGTGGAACAGCAGCGGGCCGCCGAGCGGCGCCGCACGGTGACGATCTGGACCTCGGTGGCCGTGGTGGTGGTCCTGTTCATCGCCGGCCTGGTCGGCTACAGCCTGGTGAGCAACCAGGACGACGGCAAGCTCACCACCCCCAGCGCGGCGGTCGACGAGGGCACCGCGTTCGCGTTCGGCTCCGGCCCGGTCACCGTGGACATCTACGAGGACTTCATGTGCCCGGCCTGCAACAACTTCGAGCAGGCCGCCGGACCGGCGCTGAAGCAGATGGTGGACAGCAACAAGATCACCCTGCGGTACCACCCGGTGGCGATCCTGGACCGGTACTCCAACGGCACCGAGTACTCCACCCGAGCCTCCGCCGCGTCCGCCGCCGCGGCCGAGGAGGGCAAGTTCGTCGAGTACCACGACGTGCTCTACGCCAACCAGCCGGCCGAGGGCACCGACGGGCTCAGCAACGAGAAACTCATCGAGCTCGGCAAGACGGTCGGGCTGACCAGTGACGCTTTCGCCGGCGCGGTGAACGAGGGTACGTACAAGGCATGGGCCACCCAGGCCACCGAGAAGTTCTCCGAGCGTGACTACACCAGCACCCCGACGATCGTGGTCAACGGCGAACAGCTCAAGGGACCGAACGACACCCTGCCCAGCGTCGATCAGCTCACCGCGGCGGTCGAGAAGGCGGCCGGGTGAAGCGGCTCCTCCTGCTGACGGCAGTGGCCGGTGCGGTCCTCGCACCGGCCACTCCGGCGTTCGCGCACGCCGGCGACACCGGCGGCGTCAGCGACTACCGGCTCACCGTCACCGGCCTGAGCACTCCGCTCGACGGCCTCACGGTCCGGGTCGTCGAGGGCGGCGCCCGGCTGGAACTGAGCAACGAGACCGGCCGCGCCATCGAGGTGCTCGGCTACTCCGGCGAGCCGTACCTGGAGGTGCGCCCGGACGGCACCTACGAGAACGTCAACTCGCCGGCGACGTACGTCAATGAGACGCTCGACGGCGGCACCGCGCTGCCGGCCGGCGCCGATCCGACCGCCGCGCCGTCCTGGCGCCGGGTATCCACCGACACCACCGTGCGCTGGCACGACCAGCGCACCCAATGGCTGGAGGCCGGCCCGCCACCGCAGGTGGCGGCCGACCCGGGCAGCGGACACCGGGTCCGCGACTGGATCATCCCGCTGCGTGAGCAGACCCGGACCTTCGAGATCCAGGGCACGCTCGATTACGAGCCACCCCCGCGGGCGTGGGCCTGGTGGCTCGGCGCGGCCCTGCTGGCCGCCGCGGTCGCCCTGGTCGGGCGACGCCCGGGCGCCGTCACCCCACTCGCTCTCCTCGCCGGCATCACCACACTGTGGTACGCGGCGTCGCGCATCCTGGACGGTGGAGGCTGGTTCGGCGTGCCCGTGCTCGCCGGGCTGCTCGTCTGCGCGGCCGCCTTCCGGCACCCGCCGTTCTACCTGGCGCTCTCCGGTTTCGTGCTGGCCGCTTTCGCCGGGTTCGGCAGCGCCGAGGTGTTCACCGCCGCCGTGGTGCCGGCCGTGGGCCCGGGCTGGCTGGCCCGGGCCGCCGTGGCGGTGGCCGTCGGCGCCGGCGCGGGTCTCGCCCTCACCGGCGTGCTGCGGCTGCGCGCCGCCACCCCGGTGGTCACACCCCGCTGATGTCGTCGACCTTCACGTTGACGGCGACCACGTTCAGTCCGTAACCGGTCAGGGCTTCCTTCACCTTCGCCTGCACCTCGGCGGTGACCTCGGCGACCACCCGGCCGGCCTCCAGGACCAGGACCACGGTGACCGTGACGTCGTTGCCGGTCACCTTCGCGGAGACGCCCCGGCTCGCGTCGCCGACCTCGTCGAGGCCGACCTTGTCGAGCACGCTGTTGAAGAATCGGGCCACGTCACCGCCCAGATCCGCCACCCCCGGCACGGACCGGGCCGCCGCGACAGCGATCTTCTCCACGACCTCGCCGGCGACGGTGGTGGTTCCGTTCGTAGCCTCGCTCATGACTGTGATCTCCGCTCTCGACGTCCGTGCCGGGGAGCGTACCGCGAGTGCAGCGCACGGTGCGTACAACACCATCGATAGCTGATCGATCGCCGTGGGAATCCGTTGTTTTCCTATTTTCCGACGCATCCGGAAACGGATTCCCTATTGCCGGAAATTGGCATATCGACGCTGCGTCAGCAATGGGTAACGTTCAGCTGTGGCCCACTACGGAGACGAACTCACCCTTCGGCTTTCCGCCGTCACCGACACCCGGCTGCTCGACGACGACCAGGCCCTCATCACCTTCATGCGCGACCTGGTCACCCGCATCGGGATGACCGTCATCGCCGGCCCCCTGGTCGCCACCGAAGGCGGCCCGCCGGAGAAAGCCGGCAAATCCGCGGTCGTGATCCTCGCCGAATCCCACGCGGCCATCCACACCTATCCGCACCTGCGTGAGATCTTCGTCGACATCTTCTCCTGCAAACCATTCCGCGAACAGGACGTGCTCGCCGAGTTCCACCGGCTCGTCGGCGACTTCCACGTCGCCGAACGCACCCTCACCCGCCGCGGCGAGGAATGGCCCCGCAACCTCGACGCCGCCCGTCGCCACTGGGGCGGCGTCCGGGCCGCACTATCGTCGGTGCATGACTGAAAACGTGCGCCTCAGCGCCGGCGACGCCGCGCCGGACTTCACGCTGCCCACCGACACCGGAGACACCCTCACCCTCAAGGACCTGCGTGGGCGCAAGGTCGTGCTGTACGCGTACCCCGCCGCGATGACGCCCGGCTGCACCAAGCAGGCCTGCGACTTCCGCGACTCGCTCGCCTCCCTGCAGGCCGCCGGATACGAGGTGGTCGGCATCTCCCCCGACAAGCCCGCCAAGCTCGCCAAGTTCCGCGAACACGACGCCATCACGTTCCCGCTGGTCAGCGACGAGGACAAGAGCGTGCTCACGGCCTACGGGGCGTTCGGGGAGAAGCAGCTCTACGGCAAGACGGTCACCGGGGTGATCCGCTCCACCTTCGTCATCGACGAGAACGGGCAGATCGAGCGCGCCCTCTACAACGTCAAGGCCACCGGGCACGTCGCCAAGCTGCGCCGTGATCTCGGCCTGGACTGAGATAAGTCCGGCTAAATCCGCAAGTCCGGGCTGTGCGAACCGAAAAGGAGAGCACACGGAAAGTCCCGGGCTCACGGCGGTCGTCATGCGGTACCAACCCGCAAGGCGGCCGCCGTGCACGGTTCGCGCTGGCTCATCCCGCGTGGGGAGCCCGCAAGGTGGCCACAGCGCTTCGAGCCAGGCCGTCGGCACCCATCACTGTCTCGGCCTCCACGGTGGAGAACATCCTTCGGGCGGCTGGTTTGAACACTGCGCAGGCCAGATCGAGGGTGAGCGAGACGCCACGAGCGCATCCGAACGATTACACTCTTCACAGCGCTCTGCCTTAAAGGGCAAAAAGGGCGGGAGTGGCGAAATTGGCAGCCGCGCGGGTTTTAGGTGCCCGTGCCCGAGAGGGCGTAGGGGTTCGAGTCCCCTCTTCCGCACCGATGGCAAATGGCCGGTCGCAGCGACGCGACCGGCCATTTGCTCAGCAGGAGGGTTCGGCGGCGGCCAGGTCCACCAGGGGCTGAGCGGCGACCGCGGCGCTCGAGGGTGCGGCCGGGGTGGTGGTCGCGGACTCCAGGACCGGTGCGGCCGAGGAGGCGGCCGGCGCGCTGGGGGAAGCGGTGGCCTTCTTCTTGGCGGGGGCCGGGCTGCTGGCCTTCGCGGCGGCCGGGCTGCTGGGGGTCTTCTTGGTCACCGTGGTGGAGCCGCCGGTCATGCGGGCGCCGGTCTTCTGGACGCTGCCGGGCTTCATGTCGATGCCGGTCAGGGTGGTGCTGTTGCCGTACACGTCGGTCATTCTGATTTTGTAGGGGCCGGGACCGGCGCCGCCGTCGATGAGCCAGTAGTTGTAGTCGGTGCGGTGGGCCGCGGTGAAACCGCGGCCGGCGCCGGCGACCTTGACCGAGGTCAGCAGGTTGGCGTGGTTGTCGATGCGGGCGGCGAACCAGTGCTGGGAGGCGCCTTCCTTGATGCGCACGCTGATCGGCGCGGGCACGGCCGGGTTGGTGACCAGTTTGTACTTGATGCTGATGATGCCGTCGATCTCGGCGCCGATCTTCTTAAAGGCGGTGCGGCTGAGGTCGAGGTGGCCGGTGGCGCACTCCGGGCAGCTGTCGAAGACCTTGACGCGGACCTTGCCCTTGGGGCCGGTCACGTCGAGGTAGGCGCCGCAGGAGGCGCCGTCGGCGTACTGGTCGGGGCCGAGGGCGACGTAGAGGTCGTCGGCGGGGACCTCGAAGGAGCAGTTGCCGGAGGTGGCGGCCAGATCGTAGAAGGTGGCTTTCCCACTCTTGGTGGTGGTGCTCGGCGGGGCGGCGCAGGCGGATCCGCTGTTCTGCAGGAGCAGGGCGACACCGATGAAGCCGGCCAGGACTGCGGCGCCGCCGGCAGCGAGCCAGCGGATCGAGAAGATGCGTCGATGAGCACTCACCCGGGCATCCTGGTCGGCGCCGCGGGTGTGGGGCAAATCTTCTAAGACTCTGCTAAGACGGCGTCACCGACTCGGATGACACCGGTCTCTCCGGCGGCGAGGTCGGGGACCAGGTTGATCGCGAAGAGCAGGCCCTGCGCGAAGCGCCGGTGTCTGCCGAGGACGTGCAGCGGCTGCCGGCCGGTTTCGCCGGTCTCCTGGTCGATGGTGGTGACGCGGCACCGGTCGCAGGGTTTGGCGGCGCGGAAGGTGAGGTCGCCGATGCGCAGGCGCCGGCCGATCCAGTCGTCCTCGGCCCAGGCGGGGGCGCCGGTGACCACGAGGTTGGGGCGGAACCGGTGCATGGGGACTGGTTCGTCGCCGCCTTCGATCAGCCAGTCGTTGACCGCGTCGAGGGAGGCGGTGTTGGCGAGCAGGACCGGGTAGCCGTCGGCGAAGCTGACCCGGTCGTCGAGGTCGGCGAAGCCGTCGACGGGACGGCTGGTGGGGTCGGCCTGCCAGGCGAGGCGGGCGTCACGGTCGAGAAACTCGCTGATCCAGTCGCTGTCGGCGACGCGGGCCGGGTAGTTCGGTTTGTTGCGGAAGACCCGCACCGCGGTTTTCGGGCCGTCGGTGGGTTCGTCCACGTCGAGGTCGGGCCGGCCGGGCGCGCTCAGGCGCAGGCCGCCGGGACGCGGCCGGGCGGTGAGCTGGGTGAGGCGGGGCGTGTCACGCTGGGTGATGCCGACGCCGTCGGCGTCGATGACCATCCATCGCCGGTCCCCGGCGAGGCCCCACGGTTCGACGCGGGCTTCGTCGTGGTCGAGCCGGTGGCAACCCTTGACCGGGTACGTGTGCAGCGCCGTGATCCGCATGTCCACAGCCTGGCACAGTAGCGGGGGCGTGCTCGGCGACGATCAGGCGGCCCGCCTTGCCGTAGTCCACTGAGCTGTCGCCGAGTCGTCGCGTCGCCGATCCGAAACGGACCACTGCTCGTGCGACTTTTTGTTTTAGTTGGCCGATTCGGATGCCGTACTTTGTCGATGGTCGTGCAGTGGCTGGTTGAGGCGTTGCCTTGGGCGGCGCTGTCGAGCATCCGCGGAGTAAGGGTCGAGGGTGAGGGTGTCGGCGAAGGTGGTCAGCCGGATGCCGCGCCGGCCGGGCCCGGACAGGCAACTGGTCGGCGGCAGCCTAGACATAGTCAAGAATCCAGCCGAGGACGTCGGCGATCTCACCGAGGTTCAAGAGCTGGCCGAACGCGCCAGGCGAGGAGGCGTGCACGCTCGACGGGCGGACTGACAACCGTGCCCGATGTCTTTGCTTGTAGGTGTGCGGGTGGGTGGCGCGAGTATCGGGGTGTCACACGCCGGCCCATCGCGTGACCGACGCCCACGCCTGCCCGTCGCAGTCGCACCCCGGACGACCACCACGCGCCGTTCGGCGATGGGCCAGTCGCATGCGAAGTACAGGCGCGACCATGGTTAAGGTCCCCATTTCGGCTGATCTTGCTCCAGGTCGATCGCCACGACCCGGCCGGCCGACACCGGCGGGGCCTGCGACGGTCACACAAGTTTGTGACAGGTTCCGATGTGACGGCGTGTCGCATTAGACATTGCGACACGGACAGCCTTCCATGCGTCTATGTCAGCTGAGATCGGGCGGACCGGCCGTCACAAGGTTGATGCCACTGGTGCGTCACCAATCTGGTCTCACACCTGCGGGTGGAGAGCCCTGACGATCCTTGATCATGTGACGGAGGAAGCACGGGCAGAGCTGGACATCGGCTCCGACTGGACACGCCGATGGACAGCGGTCTGGAAGTACACCGGGCAGAAGATCACCAGCACTGTCCACGGCCTGGTATCGATGCCTGCGCGTGGTTGTGAACCGGTGAGGGCCTTCAACTTCAGCTTCGCTCAGCCGAGCCGGGCTGGGGTGGAGTTCCTGCTATCCACGGGGCGTCGGCACGGGTACGAATCGTTGGAAGAGTTGATGTTGCTGCATGCCTTGGACTTCGCGGGCGACCTGGACGAGGTGCAGTCGCAGCCCATGCGGCTGCGTTTTTCGACAACCTCGGGACAGCAAGAGCACATCCCGGACTATCTGGCGTACACCGCTGCGGGGATGGTTCTCTTCGACGTCCGACCGGCCGCCCTAATCCGTGACAAGGATAGGGTGAAGTTTGCGGCAGCCGCCGAGGTGGCGTTCGCACTGGGGTGGCGGTACGCGGTTGTCGCAGGCTGGAGACCGCACGTGGTCGCGAACTTGAGCGAAATGCGTGCCCGATACCGGCCAATGACCGATCCGTTAGGAATGTCGGACCAGGTTCTTGCACAGCTGCGTTCTGTGCCGCGGCGGTTCGACGAGATCGTCGAGGCAACATCGGTGCCGGCGATCGCCCGGACTCACTTGACGCATCTGCTGTGGCATCGCCGGGCGGTCATCGATATGAGCCAGCCACTGGGTGACGCTTCGCTCGTGTGGGCCGCTGGAGTCGGCTCATGTTGAGGTTGCAACCCAAGCTGGACCTCTCGCTGCGCTCCGTGATTGTCCGTGACGGGACGCACTGGTCTGTCGTGAAGCTCGAGCCGCAGTACAGCCGTGTGACGCTGCAGTCGGCTGACGGAGAGGTCCGGCTGGCGCACGTGCGGGACCTCCTGAATGATCCGCGCTGCCGGCAGTCGAGCCGTTCGTCGCCGCTGCCCGCCGATCGTGGCCGTCAGCCGGCTGACTTCGACGACCTTACTCCGCGCCAGCGGGATCTGACCCTCTTGCGCGTTGCCCACATCAACGAATTGCGGACCGGGTATCGCAGCGGAGATCCGCTTCAGGCTCTGGAAGGAGAACCGAAAGCCGAATACGACCCGGCGGTAACGCCCTCCCTGGAGGCGCGGCGTCGCGCCAAGGAGGCCGAGTTGGAGAGGCTGGACCGACTAAATACGTCGCTGCTGGGGCTGCAGAAGGCAAGCTTTCGGACGTTGAAGAGGCGGGAAAAGCTCCTCGATGAACGCGGGATCATGGGCTGCGCCGATAACCGTTGGCTCCGTGAGCGTTGCGGTCACTATCGCCTAGACGAACGGGTCCGAGAGGCGATTTACGCGGCTTACGAAGAGAGCTTGGTTCGCTCAAAAGTGAGCATGGAAACCAAGTTCCTTTGGGTCCATCAGTATCTTGCTGAGACCGCCGAGCCCGGCGCTGCCCCGGTGAAGGTACCGAGTAACAGCACGTTGCGCGGCTTATGGAAGGAATGGTTCGGCCCGGGTGGATCACGGCAGCGGTATGCGGTGTCGGCGGCTGCGCTCGAGGGTCACATGTCGCCAGAGCGCAAGCAGCATGTCGTGGTGTACCGGCCCGGTCAGGTGGTCGCGTTGGACACCACACCGGTTCCCGTCATGGTCATTGATCCGATCTCCCGGGAGCCGGTCAGGGCCAGACTGACCTGGGCTTTGGATGTCTACACGCGATCTCTGGTGGCGTTCCGACTGACGCTGTCGTCAGAGAAGTCGGTAGACGTGGCGATGGTGCTGCGTGACATGACCATGCCCCTACCGATGCGGCCGGGCTGGGACGACGACATGGAGTGGCCCTATCCGGGCGTTCCTGCGCACCTGGTCGCGCAGTTCGCGGGCCACAAGGTCGCGGGGCTGCCGTTCTTCACACCGGAAACGGTGACGACTGATCACGGCGGACCGTATCGCAGCCACGACCTTGTCAGAGCACTGGATGTGCTGAAATGCAACATCTTGCCGGCCCGGGTACTGCGGCCGACTGACAAGCAGGCCGTCGAGCGTGCGTTCAAGTCCGCTCAGAGCCTGCTGTTCGAGGCGCTGCCTGGCTATACCGGTGCCGACGTCGCTGACCGCGGTATCGACCCGGAAGGCGACGCTGCGTTGACAATCCAGCAGCTTGAGCACTTGATCGCAACGTGGATCGTGAAGGACTGGCAAAACCGGCGGTTGGGTTCCTACGCCCCTTCGTGGGACCCGATGGGTGACCAGAGCCCGAACACCCTGTTCGCCGCATCGATGGCGCAGGGCGGCTTCGCCATGGAGATCCCAGAACCGGAGACCTTCTATCGGCTGCTTCCAAGCAGTAACACGCAGATCCAAAAAGGGCGCGGCGTCAAAGTCAAGAAGCTGTACTACTGGGGGCCTATCCTCGATCATCTGGACCTTCCGAGGCGCGGCGGGCGGCACGGCAGGAAGAAATGGCGCATTCGTTACGATCCGCGGGACCGTCGCACCGTTTTCTTCCAGGATCCGGATACTCACGCGTGGCACGAGTTGCGATGGACTGGCCTACCGGCTTCAGGTCACATTCCGGCGTTCAACGATGCCCGGGTCGATCAGATGTTGAAACTCGCGAAGACTCGGGGGGTTGTCCCGAAAACGGATGCAGAACTTCGACCGCTGCTCTTGGAGATGCTCAAAACCCATGCACCGGTAAGCGAGTGGCGTAGCCAGCTAAAGAAAAAAGAGAAGCTTGCGCGCTCCCGCGAAATCCATCAGGGTGCTGCCGCCGCAGCAGACCGGCCGGTGCCCACCCGACCCTCGCCGCTCGAAGCCGACGGTCTCGAACTGCACCCTGCATCAGCACGACGAGCACCGGCGGTCGAGCAGAGCTGGGAGGAACAGGACCAACTGGTACAGGATTCGCTGGACGCCGAACGGGCTTTGCGCCGGCAACGGGCCGTTGCCCCGCAACCCGTAGCCCCGGGCACGCGGCTGGGCGGATCGGAGAAAAGGAACCTGTTCCTCATACCCGACGAGGAATGGCTTGAAGGAGAAACGGAGGAAGCTTCATGACTTCTGACGCGGACGACACTCACGACGTGAAAGAAACCGATCATGGCGTACGACTACGCGACAGCGGATCCTGGATTCAAGACCGTAGGGAAGAAATCATGATTACGGGAGGCGGTTGCCAAGGAAAGACAGAGTCCGCGTATGAACTCACGGCTCGATTCGACGTTGAGGAAGGCCCCGCATGACTTCCGGCTCAGCATCAAATCCCCAATGCCGAAGACGCATCATAACGATAGGGTTGCGAGGTGATGTTTTCAACGGATACCCGGGGAACCAAGCCGGGATATTGGTTACGGACGGCGGCCACCTCGGGCATACCGAAAACACGTCGGAGATTGCAGCCAAGCTTGAGAAAGAATGGCTCACCAGAATCAATATGCTGCGCCCCCAAGAGCTATCCGGAAGGAAGGCCGATGACGTTCCGGTGGTCTACGTACAGCTGCCCGCCGCAGCAAGACCCCGGAGCATCTGTCGGGCGATCCTGGCCTTCTTCGGTGCCGATCATCACCGGATGGGCCTCGCCGAACTGACCAAGGCTGCTCGCATCTCGTTGAACGACCACGGCGTGCGGGTGCTGTTACTCGACGGCTTCACCCGGGTAAATGTGTACCGCGTCGACGACCAGGACACCCTGGATCTGCTTCGCGCTTTTGTGAGCATGAACACGACGCTAGTTCTCATCGGCGTCGACGCCCCCGGGTCCACAGACTGGCCGGATCGTGTTCCGAGGCGACGAGGACGGAGGCCAGCGACGGCTCTGTCCAAGGCCAAGGAGGATCCGTCGTGACTTCGGGTTCAGCGTCAGGCTGCCGAGACCTGCCGTTCAGCCTTCCGGGAACGACCGCCACACGCGAGACCGTCCAAGGATGGCACCAATGGCGTAGTACTCGGGAGGATTTCCTGCCAGCTCCAGTGATCACGATAGACGAGTATAGGGCCATGAGACCGCGCGAAAGGAATCTGCACGACCTGCATCGCATTGCGACCCACGTGAACATTCCGATGCAGGAAACGCCGATGACACGGCACTTGAAACGAATCATGATGATGCGGTTTCGCAACAACAGTTTCAAAAGGCGGCCAGTGACCCGATCCGGAATCATGATCACGGGAGGCGGCTACCAGGGTAAGACCGAGAGTGCGTGTGAGATTGCAGCGCAGTTCGAGGAAGAATGGCTGACCATAACTAGGCGCCTCAACCCTCAGGCCCTTCCCGGCACGAGGGATATCCACGTTCCGGTGTCCTACGTACAAACGCCCGTCACGGCCAAACCCATCGCCACCTGCCGAGCGATCCTAGATTTCTTCGGTGCCGACTATCACAAGATGGGCCTGACCGAGCTGACCAAGGCTGTTCGCACCTCGTTGAACGACCACGGCGTGCGGGTGCTGATACTCGACGACATCACCCGACTGAAGATGCATCGCGCGGACGACCAGGACACCCTGGACATGCTGCGTGCATTCATGAGCATGAACACAACGCTGGTCCTTATCGGCGTCAACATCCCCGGCTCCGGGCTCTTGCGCGAAGGGACTCCGGATCCACGGACTGACCAGATCGTGTTCCGTGTCGAGAATGACGAAGACCCGGCGACACAGACGGAACGCAGATTTGATCTACTCCACCTGCGTCCCTTCAGCTACGACACTGACCGCGACATCAAGGCCTGGGAAACGTACCTCGCGAGCCTGGAGACCCACCTGCGGCTTTTCAACGCGCCACGGAAGGGGATGTTGACGGGCGGGACCATGCCCGAATACCTGTTCCGGCGGACCAACGGCGTTGCCGGCCTTCTCGAACGGCTCATCGAAGACGGCTGCGCCGAAGCGATGAACACCGAGGCCGAGGTGCTCACCGAAGAACTGCTCGATGACATCGGCATCAACCTCGGCAACGACCCGCGTCGTGACGCGGCGGCCGGCGAGGTGCCTGCTGTCCCGGCAAAGACACCTGCTGCATCGAAAAAGCCTAGCCACCGTGGCCGCAACAAGGTTTTCGATGATCACGGGATTCCCCTCGGGGAAAGCATCAGCGCATGACCACCGTCCGGGTTCTACCCCGCAGCCTCGTTCCACTGGCGGACGAGTCGATCAGCGGTTTCCTGCTGCGGCTGGCGCATCGGCTGAGCCTCACGCCGAGCCGGCTGGTGGTTTCGACCGGGCTCGACGTTCGGACAGACCGCTACCGTCAGCGGTTGGCTCCCGTGTTGCTGCTCGTCAACGTCGAACCCGATGTCCTCCGCACCTTCGCACACTCCGCCAGCCTCACCGAGACGGAGGCGCGGTCGCTGTTCCTTGCCGGCTACAGCGACCGGTACCCGCCTGCCCGCGGGCCCCACCGGGTCGTCGGCAGCAAGGTCTCCCGGCACAAGCTCGATGGTTGGCTGTCCGTCAAGTTCACCCGCTACTGCCCCGAGTGCCTCGCCGGCGACGGCAGCCCGATACAGCGCGAGCTCGGTGGAGCCTGGAAACGGGCCTGGCGGCTCCCCGCAGTGTTCGCTTGTCCAATCCATCGCCGATATCTTCACCATCGCTGCGCTGCCGGGCATGTCGCCCATCAGCAGGAGAACGGGTTTCTGCCGCGTTGGTCGGACTACAGCCTCCATCCGACGCAATGCCGTAGCCACCTGCGACAACGACGCCATCAACGTCAGGATCTCGCCCCGGCGTGCGGCGCCTGGCTGACCGAAACGCCGGCACAGTCACCGCCAAACGCCGCAGCTCTCGCCCTGCAACGCAAGATTCTGCAAGCCCTGGATCCCACAGCCCCGGACAAGGTCACGGTAGCCGGGCAGCCAGTGACAGCAGCCGAGTATTTCTGGGATCTGTTCAAGCTCAGTCACGCCGTCCTGCGCGCCTGGCCGCTGAGCCGGCACCTGCTGAGCGACGCGACACTCGCCGACGCGTTGGAGCAGTATGTCAGCGAAGTAGAACAACAAGTAACAACTCGGTGTAAGCCGGGCAGCAAGGAGCACAATCTCACCAGGCATGCCGCGCACCGCACGCCTCCCCCGGACGCGATGGCGTGCGCGGCAATGCTGCTGGCCGCGGACACGATGCTTTCCCATTCCTCACCACGGGAACTGGCGAACGACCTGCGCTACCTCCTCAGAGACGACGAAGGGCCGTTGACCACCGCTGACTGGAACCGCAGGTTCCTGGAAGGCATGCCGGAGAACTCGCTGCCATTCGGTCACGCGTTGACGCTGACCAGACAGACGATCGTGCGGGTACGACGACCTCGGCGCCGGCCTGCCGTTCCGCGCTGGGTGAAGTTCGGACCTGAGCATGTTCCGCAGTTCCTGGAACCCGACTGGTACCAGCGGTTCTTCGCCCGCTTCGACGGCGTCGCGACGAAGTATCTCCGGCGGACTGCCGCACTGCGCGTCGTGCAGATCGTCGCCGGTTGCGGCGTTCGGGAGGCTGCCGTCAAACTGGGCCTGCCGGGGGACGACAGCGCCTACAGTCGCTGCGCGACGACCGTGTTGAGAGTCAACGAGTGGGCCGCAGGGCTCGACAATCCTCACGCGTTCGACGATGCCGTCTACGACCTGATCGATCACATCAACGGCCTGTCACATCGCATCGACTACGACCGGCGGCGCAAGGCTCTGCGGGACTGGTGCATAACCCCCAAAGAGTGGCGTGCTCTGGTCGCGCAGATGCCGCAGCAGGCAGACTTGTTGCGGCCGCCTGACTTCGGCGACCGCAAACGCCAAGCAGCCTCGATCGTGGTGTGGACACGGCTGACGCACGGCGAGCATCGGGTCGCGCCGCAGCCCATCCGCGATCAGCAGCCCGCGGACGAGCACCTGTCTTGGCGTTCGAGCACCGACACACTGTTCAACCGGCTCCGGACGAACTTTCCCGGAGAGCACTATCAGGCGCTGGGCCGGGTGCTGCAGGAGTACGCTAGTGAACTCGCGGCCCGAATCGATTCGCCGCAGGGCCTGCGCCGCCGGACACCTACCGGTCGCCGGTGACCGATGGGGCTTGTACCCCGCACCCTGCCGCCACCAGGGTCGGACGGCTTACGGTCCTGTCTGGCGAGGCAGCCCGTCAAGAACTGCCGGCGGTTGCCGGGCCACCTGCGGGCAGCCGTGGGCCCTGGAGTGCGTTCGGTGCTCGATCGGCGTCAGTCACCGGTGGCCGGCGAGTTCACGGCGGCGAGCCGCAGAACAGGCCGAATGGCCCCTCATCGGCAGCCCGTGCCTGCCGATGAGGACGGCAAATATCGCGCTAGTTGTGGCCGAAGGAGGCGACATCATGGTGCAGGCAACCTCGCCAGAGCAGCGCTCAGAGCGGGACGGCTCCCGTAGTTCGGGGGGAGGCTTCCGGGTCGGGGCGAGTCACGATTCCCCGGTATGGACCGCGTCCACAACGGGTCCGGCCGGCAGTGCGAAGCTTCCGCCGATCGAGTGGCCGCGAACCGACTACCGCAAGATCATGCTCGCTGATCTGACAGGCACTGGGAAGAGTCTCGTGATGGCGTTGCTCATGTTCGCCGTGTTGATCACGGGCGGGATAAGTATCGCGGTCGTGGTGACGACTATCCTCAGCGCCCTCGGAGTCGATCCCGCCTCGCTGTACTGAACCCTGCACAGGACCTCGCCGCGCTCTGGCCAGGGATGGTTCCCGCTCGCACGCTATCGCCGGTGCCCGGACGGCACCGGACACCGGCGACGCGTGTATTGGACGGAACTCCGCAGCGAAATGCAGACGTCCGTCACCCGGCAACTCGCTGATCCCGCCGATGATGCGGGGGCACAGAGCGCAGGCTTACACGTTCGCGCCGCCCGCCCACGCATGCAGCGGGCTTAGACGGCCTCCTCACGACCGTCGCGGGGGGTGCCCTTGTCGTCGCGTCAACCGCGCAGCTCAATGCCCTGCTCAGCGGGCAGACGAGGGGTCTGTTGTGTGACCATGGTCTGCGGCATCGTCGCCGGCAGATTGGCGTCAGGTATCCCGGCGCCCCCAGGCCGGTCCCCTCCGACCCAGGTTGCTGTCTCGCTGCGGCGGGTTGCGGGCCGTGACCGGCTCCAGTAGGTCGGCATGCTGCGGCAAACCGGTAATGGCGGGTGAGGCCCTCGGCGGGCATTGCCGGTGACCGGATGTTCGGCTCGCCTGCCGGGTTTGCGCTTGATCCTGCTGGTCTCAAGACACGGCAGGTCGGGTTATGGCACGGCGAGGATGGCCGCCGGGGCGCCGTTGGTCCATCCGATGGGCAGGACCGCCAGCGCGTCAGCGGCTGCGGCGGCGCGGAGACCTGCGGAACCGGTGCCGGGGAGGATCTGGGCGGCTGCGCCGGTAAAGCGGACCGGGACGATCCGCACGGCGCCGGATGTCAGCTTCGCGGTGCCGGTCACCAGACAAGTGGGTAGCTTGCCGGCGGGTTGGCCGGCGAGGGTGCGCAGGAGCGGTTCAAGCAGGGTGAGGGCGGCGGTGAGGCCCGCGTAGGGGTTGCCGGGCAGGCTGATCACCCATCGTCCGTCGGCGAGGGCGGCGAGGGCTTGGGGGTGGCCCGGACGGCAGGCGACGCCGTTGACGTGCCAGGTTGCGTGCTGCTCGTTCAGGACGGTGTGCAGGTGATCGGCGGCCCCGGCCGACGACGAGCCGCTGACCACGATGACGTCGGTATCGGTGTCGTCGAGCGCCGCTTGCAGGAGGGCCTTGTCGTCGCGCAGGTACGAGCAGGCGCGCAGGATGCCGCCGGCCCGGCTGGTCACGGCAGCGACGAGGCCGCTGAAGCTGTCTCGGACCTGCCCCGGCCCGGGTGTTCCGCAGGCGATCACCTCGTCACCGGTGACGAACAGAGTCACCGTCGGCGGCCGGTGGGTGAACACGTCGTCGACGCCGGCTTGGACTGCGGCGGCCGCGACGGTGGCGGTCACTGTGCGGCCGGCCGGCACGATCAGGTCACCGGGGCGGACGTCGTCGCCGGTGCGGCGGATGTGGGTTCGGGTGCCGATGGTGCCGGTCACGGTCGACCCGGCGCGGTGGCAGTTCTCGTAGGGCAGTACCGCGTCAGCGCCGACGGGGGCTGGTGCTCCGGTGCCGATCTCGACGCCCGTTCCAGCCGGCAGGGCGGAGCATGCGACAGGTTGGCCGGCGAGGATGCGGCCGGTGATGGTCCATGGTCCCGGGCCGGCGACGGCGAAGCCGTCCATCGCTGCGGCGTCGAATGCCGGCGCCGGCGTTCGGGCGAGGATCGGGGCGGCCAAGCTGAGGCCGGCCGCCGCTTCGACCGGGGTCTGCTCCGGTGGCAGCGGCTTCGGCGTGTCGCGGGCAGTGTTGTAGGCCTGTTCCCACGGCATTCCGGCAGGGTGCCGGTGCGTTGCCTGGGTGCCGGCCGTGGTGGCTGGCGGGCCAACAGCCGGGTTCACGGTGCCGTTGAGGTGCCTGGTGGGCTGCGGTGCTTCGGTCAAGTCTTCTTCCTATGGTGATGACATGGCGCGGGGTAATGCAGCGGCCGTGATCGTGGTGGGACCACTTCAGTTTGCCGCTGGGGCCGGTGGTGCGCACGCGTTCGGTGTACCTGGGCGGCGCCGTGCCGCCGCCCAGGCTGTGTAGCCGACTGCCAGTGAACCGGGGATGTCCAGTGGGAAGTAGGGCTGGAGGTCCCTACCGGGGTCGCCGTCGTCGGCGTGCAGCGGCCAACTGTCGCGTCTCCCTTCAGATGCAGAAGCGCCACTCCCTGACCAGATTGAATCGTGAATCGCGATTCACTACTGTTAACTCTGTGGCGGTACAGCAGCTGCGACGAGTCTCGTCGGCGGTGTTTGGTAACAGGTACCGGCTCGAACTGTTGACTGCGCTGGTAACGGCGGGTGCTGAGGGGGTATGCGTGAAGGATTTGGCCGCGTCGTCCGGCGTGCCGACGAGTGTCTTTCACCCGCCGCTGCGAGCGCTCACGGCCGCCGGCTTGGTCACGCGGCTACCTCAGGTTGGCCAAAGCCGGCGGGTGTTCTACGCGCTCACAAACGTGGGCGCATGGACGGGGCTGCGGCAGCTGGTGCAAGATCTCGAACCGGTTGTTCCGGGTGACGACGCGGGTGAGGGGATGGGTTCATGAGCGTTGCAGCGACGCTGGAGCGTTTCGCGGCCGCCATGCCCCCCACCGTCGCGGAGGAGATCGGCATCTCCCGGGTCCGAATGTTCGGGGTCCGCGGGTGGGTGGCCTACCGTCCTGATCAAGAGCAGTTGCGGGTCCGTCAGGAGCACGGGATCGTGCCGGTTCTCGCTCTTGATCTGCTCGACACGCTCATGGGGCTGCCGCTCGGGCAACCGATCGCGGTGCAGTCGGTGGCGCCCGCCGGACGGCGGCGTCTGCGGCGTCTGCCGGACGGGGCGGTCGCGTGGTCTTCTGCGACGGTGACCCGCCGGATTGCTCCGCCGGTGACGCCGGTTCTGGCGATGGTGCAGGCGACGGACTGGGCGAAAGGGTTGCGGGCCGCGTCGCGGTTCGCGATGTACTGCCGCAGGTTGTTGGTGGTTTCCGAGCTGCCGACCGATGCAGATGTCGCGTTGGCTGAGGCGTCGTTCTACGGCATCGGGGTCGCCGTGCGTGACCGTGAGACGGTGACGATGGTGCTGGAGCCGGAGATGTTGACCGACTGGCAGCCGACCCCGGCGTGGTGGTGGTTCACCGAGGAGGTGTTCCGGGGTGCCGAGCGTAGCCGGTGAGCCCGCCGGGGACGGCGGGCTGAACGGCTATTCGGTGGGCCAGGCCGGCA
The DNA here is from genome assembly GCF_040638955.1 of Actinoplanes sp. NPDC024001. Classification (NCBI taxonomy): domain Bacteria; kingdom Bacillati; phylum Actinomycetota; class Actinomycetes; order Micromonosporales; family Micromonosporaceae; genus Actinoplanes; species Actinoplanes sp. NPDC024001. Next base: position 98,134 of record NZ_JBEZZB010000002.1, on the reverse strand, counting down.
GTTTGGCCCACTGCTTCAGCGGGGTCTGAACGGGCAAGGGGTCGACCTGGCGGAGACGTTTGGCGAACATCTCGTGCTCGGCGACGGCGCTGTGGCAGATGTTGCGCCAGTATTCGGCGCGATCCCGCACGGTCGGCTGGGCGAGCAGGCCGTCGGCGATGACCGACCAGGCTGCGACGGCGTGCGCGATGGCTTCCGGCTGGTCCTCTTCGTAGAGGAAGCGGGTCAGGGCCTGGTTGCCGCAGGTTTCGCAGGAGCATTTGGGGGCTCTGCTAGGTGCCGCACCGCACAGCTTGTTGATCTTCGACCCTTTCCACCAGCACATGAGCTCGGGGATCAGGACGCTGGGCGACTTGTCGTTCTGGACGAACGCGAAGGGCTTGCGGGGCGGCGGAACGGTGTGGCGGATGCTGCCGCCGGTGCCGATCGCCGCGGCGAAGGCGCCGTGGGCCATCAGGTCCAGGCCGTTGAAGTCGGTGCAGATGGGCATGAGCGGCACGGTGGCAGCCAGCGTCCGCAGGTTGGGGATGATGCGTGCCGACTGGGTCAGCGGATCGCCCTGTTTGCCGAGCACGAGCGCGACCGGGCAGCCGGCATCCTGCAGGATGGCTTGGGTCTGGGTGAAGAACGCCCGGTCGAGCAGTGAGATGTCCAGCGGTGCCACGAAGAGCACGTCGGTGCGGCCGAGCGCCTTCACCTGCTGCGCGGCGGCCTGCAGGCTTGCCGTGTCCCCGGCGCCGATGTACCCGGTCGGGGTGCAGGCCGCTGTGTATCCGGCGTTGATCTGCGCGTTCAGAACGTCGCCGAGGGTGGGGTTGGTGCCTTCGAGGCCGCCGTCGGGCAGCAGGAACGGCTTGTCGGGCGTGGCCCGGTGGTGGCCGTAGGCGTCGGGGTCGAGCAGAATCGGGCCGTCGTACTCGAAGGATTCCGCGAGGGGAATCGGCTTGCCCGGGCTGGGGCCGACGATCACCAGGCCGCTGCGGGCGGCTCCGATGACCGGCCGCACAGCGGGGACGTGGCTTCGGCGTGCGTACACCAGCACACGGTCAACGAGGGCACCGACGGCTCCCGGCGGGATCGGCGGATACGGCTGACGGCCCAGCCATCGCCAGCGTTGCGCCAGGTCACCGGCGAGGTTGCCGTGGGCCGGCGCCGTCGCCTTGTCCCCAGGTTCGGTCATCGTCCATCCTGGTAGGTACTCGTGCCGGTGACGGCGTCACCGAACAGATTGGTCAGGCGCGCCGGCGTCGTGCCGGCCGCCGCTGCTGCGGCGTCGACACCACCGGTCGCGTGGATCGCTGCCCGGACGATCTCGGGAACTCGCCGGGGGGTCTCCGCCGGCAGCGGTTCCGGTTCCTCGGTACGCCAGCCCAGCGCAGAGATCTGCGCGCTGATCGTCCGGTAGCGGGAGTCGGTGATCACCGCCAGGTCGGCGGCACGGCGCAGCACGGCCGCGGCGGAGATCTGCCATTTGGCCTTGAGTTGCAGCAGCCGGGCCGGCGTGACGGGGGCCGCGGTGAGGTCCGGGTAGATCTGATCGTTCGGCGCGAGGAACTCCCCAGCGAACGCCTGGGCCATCTCCTCCGCGTCAATGCCGGAGCCGGGAACACTGACGCAGTGTCCGACCTCGTGCATCAACGTGAACCGCTGACGGTCGATCGGCGCGTCGGTGTTGATTACGAAGATGGGCGGCTCGCCCGGCGGATGCAGGCTTGTCGCGTCCACCTCGCGGCCACCCAGCGACATCGGCATCACCAGCGCCCCGAGCTGCTCGGCGACCTTCGTGGCCGAGGCGACGGCGCCCGGGCCGATCCCGAGTTGGGCGCGCAGCTGGGCGGCAACCGCCTGCGGGCCGACGGCGCCTTCCACTCGGGTCGGCGACACCGTGAACGCCGGCAGTGGGACGTCGGCGGCGTCCGCGAGCCGGTTCAGATAGAGGCGGGTGAGGTTGATCTGGGCGTGCAGCCGCCGCAGAGTCGATGCTTTCGTCGAGCGCCGGTTGCGGTGGTACAGGCAGCCCTCACCGAGGGCCCACAGCTTGACGTCCAGGATCAGCAGGTCCGGGGTCGTCTCCAGCACCGTGGCGAACTGCTTCAGCCGCGTCCCGATGACCGACAGCGCACCCTTCTCCGCCCGGGAGACGTAGCCCTGGGTGGTCTTCACGGTGCTTCCGGAAAGCCGGCTGAGGCGGTCGGCGATGTCGGCCTGCGTCAGCCCGAGCGCTTCGCGGGCGGCGACCAGCAGCTGAGGATTCGCTGCCGGTTCCTCGATGGAGAAGAGTGCTCCCACAAAGTGGACCCTACTCCATGCCGACAAAGATGCGCAAGATTATTCCGACGATCATTCGGCAGATTGCTCGAGGTGATGGGGCGGATGGAATCCGGCAGGATCCCCGGCCATCTCCGTCAGTGTCGGCGGTCCGGGTTGCCGTCCCGGAACCCGGCCGCGTACCAGGTCACGAGGCTTTGCCGATGCGGGCGCGCCGCCTCAGCCACGCCCACACCGCCGCCGCCCGCCGTCGGAATCGGTCCGCCACATTGCTGGCCGAGGCTTGATGGTGCCGGTCGGAACGGTCGTGGCCACGGTCCTTGGCCCGCTGCTTTCGGACCACTCGCTCGTTACGGCCGGGAGCCGGGAGCCGGGAGCCGGGAGCCGGGAGCCGGGAGCCGGGAGCCGGGAGCCGGGAACCGGGAACCGGGAACCGGGAACCGGGAACCGGGAACCGGGAACCGGGAACCGGGAACCGGGAACCGGGAACCGGGAACCGGGAACCGGGAGCCGGGAACCGGGAACCGGGAGCAGCCGCTCAGTGTCGACATCTTCGAAGTCGGCATCTCGGCGCTTGCGAACGCCGTGGTGGCTGAGGATGACCTAGCAGTCCGGAACTATGCCGTGTCGGCGCAGTATCGCTTGAACGCAGACGAGGGCACAGCCGTCGAGCGCCACGATCGGACGGCCGGAGCGGGCCAGGCGCATCAGAGATGGCACGTCCCTGCCGGGCCAGGCGATACAGGACATCTCCGCGACGCCGAGCCGGTCGAGCCTGATCGCGAGTGCGTTGGCCAGCTGCGCCGCGCTGGAACAGCCGGAACAGGAGTACACCAGCGGGATGCGGTTCGCCGATGAGCTGCCGTCGCCGTCCCGCTGGGCTGTGGTCACGGTGCGTTGCTGCATTTCGTCGGCCATGGCGGGCTCCCTGTGGTGGCCTGCAGGATCGGGTTCGGCGTGGGGCTGCCTCCGTCGATCACAATGGTTTCTGCGGCAGCAGTTCGGCCAGGTCGTCGGGGTAGGCGAACGAGCCGGGCTGGTAGCTACAGGCTGGTTCCTCGGCGTGCAGGTTGCCGGTGACCGCGTAGGCGCGGGCCCGGGATCCGCCGCACACGGTGCGGAACTCGCAGGCGCCGCACCGCCCTTGTAGCAGGGTGGTGTCGCGGAGGTCGGTGAACAGTGGCGCGGTGCGGTAGATGTCGACCAGCCGCTGCCGGCGTACGTCACCGCCAGCTACAGGCAGGAAGCCGCTCGGGTGGACCTGGCCGCGATGCGAGACGAAGACGAAGCCGTTGCCGGCGCTGACCTGCAACGGTGGCCGGCGGGTGCGGCATGGCCCGTCGAGCAGGCCCAGCTCGTCGAGCTCCTGCCTCAGCCGCCGGTACAGCGGCCCGAGGCCCAACGCCTCGACGGCCGGGACCCCACGGCGGGCCAGGACGGCGCGTTGCAGGCACACTCGCCGGAAGTGGTGAGCCTCGGTGGTCTTGACCGGAATCGTCTCGCCGAGGTCGTACAGGATGTTGAGGACGTCCTCGGTGTCGGCGGCGCCGAGACCGGGCAGGGCACGGCCGCGTCCAGTGGGTACCAGGAAGAAGACGCTCCACAGCATGGCGCCGCGATCGCGGACCTGCGCGGCGATCTGCGGCAGGTCGTGGAGGGTGTCGCGGGTGACGGTCGTGTTGATCTGGACCTTCAGCCCCAGGTTCGCGGCGTCGTGCCATGCGCGCATGGTCAGCGCGTACACGCCGTCGACACCTCGGAACCCGTCGTGGGCCGCCGGGCCGGCGGCGTCCACGCTCAGCGAGATGGCGCGGGCGCCGGCGTCACGCAGAGCGGCGAGGGCCTCCCGGGTGAGGGTAGGTGTGCCGGACGGGGAAACCGACACTGCGAGGCCGAGGTCCGTGCCTCGGCGGATCAGGGTTGTCAGGTCGGGGCGTTGGAACGGATCACCGCCGGTGATGACGAACAGGGGCGCGGGACGGCCGAACTGCGCCACCTGCGCCATGAGGTCGACAGCCTCGCTTGTAGTCAGCTCGTACGGGTCCCGCTGCGGTCGGGCTGAGGCGCGGCAGTGGAGGCAAGCCAGTGGGCAGGCCTGCGTCGCCTCCCAAATGACGATGAACGGCCGGTCGGACGTCGACTGCCGGGGCCGGCGAAGCTCGCGGGCGCGGTCGCGAGCTTCGCGGCCTGCGCCGGGCCTGCGGTCGCTGGCGTTGGCCAGGTCGGTGAGGTCCCGCACTCCCATCTCCACTCGTTCGAAGCGTCGCGACCATCGCCATGGCGGGTTCGCGTGTCAGCGAACCGGCCGCCACGGATGGTCGGGGTCGGTCGGCGTGGCCCGGTCGCCGGTCACGCGAATGCGGTAGCCCGGCGCGGCGTAGGTGTCGGGCACAGGGCCGAGGTAACTGTGGCCGGTCAGATGACACCAGGCGGGCAAGTCCAGCGGTGCGGCCGGGTCGGTGGTAAGCAAGTGAATGATGGTGCCGGCCCGCACCGTCCGGATTAGGGCCCGCAACTCCAGCAGCAGGCGTACGCAGCCGCGATCACCGCCATCAAGCAGGACGAGCGGTTCAGTGGGCGGCATCGGCTCTCCTGCGGTGCGGTTTCGGTCGGACGGTTCGCCTGTCCGGTGCCGATCAGCGTGCCTGTTGCACTGGCGACGCGGATAGAGGACAAGGTCCCTACCGCCGCGGACTTTCACTGATGTGCCGACGACTTGCGTCGAGCCGTTGGCGAGTTGCAGCCGCTGACGACGGGCCGTTCCTGACGGCTATGTCCGGCGAGCGGCTAAGGGCCCGGCCCGAAGACCTGATGTTGTGGGACTGGGACACCACCTGGGTCCAGTTCGACAACGAGGAACACCCGGAGCAGGCCGCCTGGAAGCAGGAACTTCAGCCCGCCGTGAGCTGACCGGCCGGCGCCGCCGGAAGTATGTCGGTCCCGCCCGTGGCGCACCCCGGCGGGACCCACAGGTCAGGAGGAGGCCCGGGTCGCTGCCAGCACCCGCTCCTTGGCGGCACGGCTGGCAACGGCCCACCGGGCGACCAGCCCGGAGACGATCGCCGCCGCGGCCAGGAAGACACCGGCGCCGGCGAACGTGACGGCCGGGGCAGCGTCGATGGCCAGTGGCAGAGTCAGCATCCCGACCGTGCCTGCGGATCGTATGACGGTCTGGTCGACGGTGATCAGCCACAGCCGTTCGGGCCCTTCGAAGTCCGCCAGCCGGGCACGTAGCGTAACTGCGGCGGCCGGAGTCGCCAGGCCGGACAGCAGCCCGAAGCCGATCATCACCGGCAGCGACGGGGCGGCACTGTAGCCGATCAGCGCGATACCGGTGACCCCCCACGCGCAGCAGTACGTCGGTAGCCACCGGGCCGCCTGCACGTTTCCGATGATCAGGTTCCCGGCCAGCGCCCCGACTCCGATCGCGGCCAGCACCAGGCCATACCCGGCGGCGCCCTGTCCGAGCCGGGAAGCGAGTACTGCCGGAATCCCGACCGCGGACACCGCGGCCACGAAGAAGCCGATCCCATGCAGACCGAGCACGAACACCAGGACGAATAGGGTGACCAGGCCGCCCCGGTCCGGAGACCACAGCAGCGGCACGGCGCACGCCGCGGCTGCGCGGCCGGCGTCGAGCTAGGCGAGGGCCCCGAAAGACGAGAACCGGGCGATCAGCCGACGGCCGAAAGTGCCGATCACGATGTACGGCACCGATTCGATGACCGCGACCAGGCCCATCATCGCGGCGGAGCCGGTCGACGCGTATACGACCCACATCACGGCAAGGCCGTACAGCCGGTTCCCGAGCACGCTGAGCATGGCCGATGACCACAGCACCAGGACCGGCCGCTGCCGCAGCAGCCCCAGATAGCCCACGCCCTGCACCTCCGCAAGATCAGGTGACGGATCCGTGCCGTGCGGATGCGTGCGACTTTGGTCAGCGGCTTGGGCCGCAGGTCATCGCGGCAAGGTAGTCCGTCGATCTGACGCGCGCGACCCCAACACGTTAGCGAGGTCCCCTCGTCACCCATCCGTGCGCGCTACTCCCGGCACCCGGGAGCGGCACACGTCGTCGACGGTGCGGAGGTTCCTGGTCGTGGGACATGGCCGCGTACTAAACAGCGTGTAGATGGTCGGCGGCCGGGCCTGCGGAAGCAAGCGAGCGGGGTTCGGGATCGGGACGCAGGTCCCTGTTCGACACCGTGCAGCGGAGAGCAAGCTGAACCTGCGGACCGCAAGAATGGAGGCACGATGACTGAGCCCAGCTCTGGAGCGATGTGGAGTCGACGGTCGCACGCGTTCGGCCTGCAGCGGCAGGCCCGCAGCGAAGCTCTCACCCTGGCCACCTCCTGGCCCTTGGCTGCCGGGGCGGCGGTTGTCGGCCTGGCGGCGGGTGTGGCGTACTCGCGGCCTGCCCGCCGCTGGTATCTCACCTGGGGTGCCACTGCCGGTGAAGCGACCACACGGCTGCCCGGCGACGAGCTACTTCCGCGGGCCGACGTGACGTCGACGCGTGCGGTCGCTATCGACGCGCCAACCTCTGCGGTGTGGCCTTGGCTGGTACAGATGGGGAGCGGCCGCGGTGGCGCCTACACATACGACTGGATCGTGAACCTGTTCGGGCTCGGTATGCACAGCGCCGACGAGATCCTTCCGCAGTTTCAGAACCTCGCCGTCGGTGACGTGCTGCCGGTCGGCCCGGGTGGTCCCGGCATGCGAGTCACGATCCTCGACGATCAACGGTCGTTGGTGTTCTGGTCCGTCGATGGCACCTGGGTATGGATCTTCCATCTGCAAGCTGACGGCTGCATGACGCGGCTGGTGAGCCGCAATCGGATCGTGTTGCCGGACGCTTCTTGGTTCGGTCGGCTGGCCTACCGGCTGGTGATGGAGCCCGGCAGCCTGATCATGGAACGACGCATGCTGTTGGGCATCAAGGAACGCGCTGAACGGATCGCCCGCCGCAGCGTCGCGAGACCTGTCCGGCAACACGGCGCGGCACCTGGAACGACTCCGTGATCCTCTATTTAGCCACGGGACTGGCAGGTGCCAGCGATTCGGACTGTTAGGGCATCATCGGCCCTTACGCGCCGCGCATGCAACCGCCCAAGCTTGTCAGCGGCGCGTTTCACCGGTTCAACGTCCGCACCAGCGCGTCAGTCCGCCGTTGGCTTCGCAGCCGCTGATCTCCAGGGTCTATAGGCCGTGCTGGTCGAGGCCTCCGGGCCCTGCCAGCAGCCGATCTGGTGCCGCACGCTGAATCCTATGATCTCTGTTGCTTTCGGCCTGATCGGTGCTGTCCTGATCATCGCTGGCTTTGTCATGACCGCCCAGGGCTGGGCAGGACGTCGGGATGTCGGCCGAGAGTTAGCACAGCAGCACATCAGATTCCCGGCCGGAGAGAAGCTGCCCGCCGCCCTGACGCGTTATGCCGGCGTGCAGGTGCAGAACGGGGTGCAGGCGCGGGCCTATTCCGAGCTGATAGCAGTTCACGTTGTCAAGGCCACCGGCGGCCGCACGTACTCGCAGATCGCCGACGAATGCATGGCGGGTGGACGCGATGATGAGCGTTTGGCGCGCCTTCGTGAGACCGCGTTCATGGGGCAGAGCTTGCGCGGGGCTCTCCTGGGCGCATACCAGGCCTGGCAGGTCACCTTGCTGGTCATGGGTCTGGGTGCGCTGTTCGCCGCAGCCGGAGCAGCATTTGTTCTTCTCGCGCTGCAGGGTAGTTAGCGATCCGACACGGGCAGTGCGACACCTCTACCACCGAACTTCAGTTGTTGGTGCTTTCCGAACACATCGTGCGCTTCGGTGGTATTCGCTGGAGAACAGCCGACTGCCTGCGTAGGCCGGCTGCCAGCCTCGGTGGAGGAGTGCTCAATGAACGGAGCGGTGATGGACAAGGACCGTGAGCGGCAGCGCCGCCGCCTGCAGGCTGACCTGCCAATGCTCGGTAAAGTCCTGTCGGCAACGTCAACGAAGTCCGCGCGACCATCCTGCGGCACGTGATCAGCGACGACTCCGGAGAGAGGAAGAAGCTGGACCAGGAACTCGCCGGCTTTCGCGGCCAGGTTGACGTCCTGTGGAGCGAATACATCTCGACAGAGGCCACCACCGACGAGCAAACCGCCCGCGATGGGTTCCGGACGGGATTGGCTGCGTCTCGCCGGATCGCCGACGAGCAGGTCCTGCAGCCCAGCCGCGCCGGCCGGATTGTGGAAGCAGCTGCGGCCGCGAACAGCAGCTACGACCTAGCATTCGACCAGGTCAGCGAAGCGCTCTTAGTCCTTGACCGGTTGGAAGAAGCTCAGGCTCAGGCCGGCGCTGACCATGCCGAGTCGACCTATCAGTCTGGGCGCACCCTTCTGATCATCATCCTCGCTGCCGGTTTCGTCCTCTCTCTGGCCATCGGTGTCCTCGTGGCCCGCACGGTCAGCACCGTGCGGCGACGTAGCCCGTACTGTCTCCGGCGTCGCCGACGTAGCCGCCGCGACCGCCGAAGGTGCGCGCACCACCCAGCAAGCCGCAGACAGTCTCACCCGCCTGGCCACCGACCTCACGGATATCGTGGGCAGTTTCCGCCATTGACGCCGGAATCCTCGGCATGCCAGCGAACTCGCGATCAATCCCTCATCCCTAGGGAGTCTGCTGCCGGGCCGGCCAGCGGGCCGACGGGCCGGCCCGGCCAGGCGCCGTGGGGGTTTTCGCATGCGCCGGCACTGCTGCTGACGAAGAACGCACAGATACGAACGGTCTCGTCTGATCAGACGAGACCGTTCGGAGGAAACGTCCTCCGCCGCGAGCGAGCGTTTGCAGGAGGGCGTCCTTGATAACCTCCCTGCGAGTCTGACACGGTACGGACGTCAGACGGATTCGTTCCGCTCAAGGGGGCATCCGCGCAGCCGCACCCACCAGCTGTTGGGTGTCATAGGTCGCCTTGGTGGCCGCTGGCGCGTTGGCAGTCCGCCAGCCGGCGGCGGGCCGAGTGCAGGCGGTCGCCCATGACCTGCAGGAAGCGTGTCGTCAGTTCGTAGCCCAGTCCCGGATCACTCTGGAACAGGGCGCGAACCAGTGGGCCGTTGAACGTCAGGGCGTGCGTGGTGTTGACGGCGACCGCACCGAACTGCCAGCGATGCGGTGGAAAGAGCCAGGAGCAGCCCAGCACGGTCGGGGATCGCAGGGTCTCCAGGACGAAGTTGTCGTAGCCGGACACCTCGCTGTCGAGGAATACTCGGCCATCGGTGATCAGCCAGAACTGCTCGGCCGGTGTGCCCTCGCGGAAGATCCGGTTTCCGGCGTGGAACATCGATCGGCTGGTCAGTGGTGCCAGCAGACTCAGTTGGTGGTCGGTCAATCCGGCCAGGAACGGCTGTTGTCCGAGCGTTTCGACGGTGGTGAACACGTCTGCTCCTCAGAGTCGGATTGCCGGCGGGGGTCACCGGCGTACACCCTTTAGTCAAGCGTCGATGGGCCGCGCTCGGTGAGGGCCGTACGGTATTCCCCTGCCAGGGCGAAGGGCCCACGCGGCAGGAGGTGGCAGGAGTTGATCGGTCCGTGCGTGGCGGCGGCGCCAGCCTCGGAGCATTCAGCCAGGTCCTTGGTGACGTGATGTCCGACGTTCGCTCGCTCCTCAGCCATGCAGATCGCGTCCGAGGGTGGTCAGCCCGCCGTGAACAGCGGGGTGCTGAGGTAGCGTTCGCCGCCGTCGGGTAGCACCACCACGATGGTGTGCCCGTGGTGGTCGGGCTGGCGCGCGATGATGGTCGCGGCGTGCAGGGCGGCGCCGCTGGAGACCCCGACGAGCAGTCCTTCGGTCTGGGCCAGCTGGCGGGCGGCGGCGCGGGCCTGTTCGATGTCGACGCGGACGACGTCGTCGTAGACGGTGGGGTCGAGGACTTCAGGGATGAAGCCGGCGCCGATGCCCTGGATGCCGTGTGGTCCGGCCGGGCCGCCGGACAGCACGGGCGACTCGGCGGGTTCGACGGCGATGACGCGCAGGGCGGGGTTCTTTTCCTTGAGGACCTGGCCGACTCCGGTGATGGTGCCGCCGGTGCCGACGCCGGCGACGAGCGCGTCGACGTTGCCGTTGGTGTCGTCCCAGATTTCTAGGGCGGTGCTGTTGCGGTGGGCGTGCGGGTTGGCGGGATTGTCGAACTGGCGGGGCAGGAAGGCTTTCTGTTCGTCGGCGAGTTGCCAGGCGCGGTGCACGGCTCCGGGCATCCCTTCAGCGGCGGGGGTGAGCTCAAGATGTGCCCCGTACGCGGCGAGCAGGGCGCGTCGTTCGGCGCTCATGCTTTCCGGCATGGTCAGGGTCAGTCGGTAGCCGCGGGCAGCGGCGACAAGGGCGAGGCCGATGCCGGTGTTGCCGCTGGTCGCTTCCACGATCGCCGCGCCCGGCGTCAGTTCGCCGCTGCGTTCAGCGGCATCGATCATTGCGATGGCTATGCGGTCTTTGACGCTGCCTCCCGGGTTGGCGGACTCGAGTTTGCCCAGAAGTTGCGCGGGCAGGTCGGCAGCGAAGCGGGCCAGCCGCACGAGGGGGGTACGGCCGATCAGTTCGGTGACGTCGCTGTAGATCATCTGTCAAGGCTCCTGGACGGTGCCGGCCTGATGCCGGGCGTAGGCGGTAGAGAGGGAAGGTGTCGGCACGGCAGTGGGGGCACGCAGCCGCGCCCCGGCGGGCACGTCGGTTGCGACCAGGCAATGAGCACCGATGTCGGCGTCGTCGCCGATGTTGACGGGCCCGAGGACGGTGGCACCGACACCGAGGATCACCCGATTGCCGATGGTGGGGTGGCGGCGGCTTGCTTTGCGGTCGCGTCGCCAGCCCCGGCCGCCGAGGGTGACCCGGTGGTACATGGTGACGTCATCGCCGATGCGGGCGGTTTCGCCGATGACGACGCCGGCGCCGTGGTCGATGAACAGCCGTCGGCCGATGGTGGCGCCGGGGTGGATTTCGATGCCGGTGAGTAGCCGGGTCAGCTGCGACAAGGCCCGCGGCAGCAGCGGCAGCCGGCAGCGGTGCAGGCGGTGGGCCAGGCGATGCGACCACAGCGCCCACAGGCCGGGGTAGAGCACGGCCTCCAGCACGCGGACGCCGTAAAGAGCGGGATCTTGGCGGTATACGGCACGCAGGTCTTCAAGCACGTCAGCTTCTCCACGAAAGACGGTGTCGGGGTGAAGTGACGGCGAGCGCGGAAGGGCCGCCCGTCGCGGGCATGGCCCGTCTGTCCTGGCGGAGGTTGTCCGGGGCGCCGTCAGCGGCGCAGACACCATTCGTCGAAGACGCGTCGCACATGCGCGCCGGTCATGGGCACGGCGAATCGGTGGCCGGCCAAGAGGTGCCGTGTCGTCCCGGGTTCGCTCATGATCGCAACCGTAGGCCCGTGTAACGCCGCCGGACAGGGTCCAACGGCCTTGTCACAAGCGACACGGAACGTGAGTCGGGTGAGCATCGTGAACGGTCAATCGGCACGGCAGCGGCATTGACCGGACCATACGGTCCGGCGTGCGTCCGGAAACTGCTTCCAGGTCGCATCGTTTCTCCGGCTCGCGGCGCACGTGTTGCACGGCCGACGAAGCCGACTCTCGTTCATGGGCGGCGTCAACGGATCGGTGGCGGTTGCGCAGCGTACGGAAGTCGTCCGGTGCAAGCGTGCGCGCCGAGGCCCGCGGTGGATCGCCGCATTGGTTTCCTCGGCACGGGCGGCCTATGGTGGGCCCATGCTTGCTGCCGCGCGCCTCATGGACCCGGGCGTCGCCGTCGCGACGCCCGCGCCGGCGCGCGCACACCGGACCGCTGCGGCGCGTCTGGTGACCACCGCAGTGCCGCAGTCGACGACGGTGGCGTCCACCTACGGGCTGCCGAGCCCGATCCGTGCCGGGCGTGGTCCTCCCGCAACCGTTCCATCGCAGGAGACGGCCAGGAGGGCGAAGCTACCGAGCTTCGGCCTTTTTTGTTTTCCGGAAAGGATCGGTTTCGACATGAGCACTGACATCCACGGGCACGCAGACCAGCAGTGGCTCGCCACTCAGCGGGCGGCGCTGACCACCGAGTTCGCACAGCAGAGCGCCCGGCTCACCGAACTCACCGCGGACACCGGCGACCCTGCTGAGGCAGACACCCGCCCGGCTCTGCTGGCGGCCACCAGGCAGAATCTGGCGCAACTCGGCGACGCGCTGCGCCGGATCGCCGAAGGCACCTATGGCCGCTGCCAGGGATGCGGGCAGCAGATCAATCCGGAGCGGTTGGAGATCCTGCCGTACGCCGCCTTCTGCATGCCCTGCCAGCGGCTGCAGAAGGGCTGAGCCCGCTCGGGGCTGCAGCTGCCGTGCCGGTTCAGCCGGCGCGGCGGCACCCCGATTCTGCCGTCTGCGCCACCCTGTGTCGCCCTTCCCTGTGCGCTTGAATGAGGTCACCGTGACCATGCCATTGGAGTCCGTAACCACGAGCCCCAGCCGGACTACGCGTGCGCCTTCTCCGACCGCCGTCGCGGTCGATCTCGGCAGTGGTTGGGTCCGGCTCTGGGCCTCCGATCGGGGGATGCTGCACGCTTCCAGCGGCACCCTCGTACGTCGCGGCAGGATCGTCGACGCGCCAGGCTGTCAGGCCCTGCTGACGGGACTCGCGCGCCGCTTCCGCAAGCCGCTGCCGGCGGGGGCCGTGGTGGTCTGCTGCCAGCCGGTCAACGCCACCACCGCCGAGCAGTACGCCCTGCGACGCCTCATGACCACGGTCTTCGCTCCGTCCCGGCTGATGTTGCTCGACACGGTCCGGGCCGCCGCGATGGACGCCCGTGTCCCGACGGGTCCTCTGCTGGTCGTCGACATCGGCGCCCAGCTGACCGAGATCGCCGTCCTCGACCGCGGCTTCGTCGTGGCGGCTCGCAATCTTGATATCGGAACCTGCGACGTCGGCCCCGCCGCCGGCCCCGAGGTGCTCACCGACGTCATCAATCGAAACGTCGCGATCCTGCTCACCGAACCGGCTGTCACCGAGGTCGCCTCCGCCGCAACCGCCAACGGAATGCTCCTGGCCGGTGACGGCGCCCTACTTTCTGGTCTGCCGGAGTGCCTGTCCCGTGTCCTGGGCATCTCGGTGCGATGCGCCGCCTCCCCGCGGACCGCGGCCCTTGACGGTGCCGGGCAGGCCGCGCTGGCGGCCCTGCGCCACCCCGCTGTCTGACAGGTGCAGTTGAGGTTCGCCACGCGAACCTCCCAGGTGGGAGCCGGCCAGGCGCCGTTGTCAAACACGGGACTGGGCGGGGAGGGGAGGCGACCCTCCTGGTCCGGCGCGGCAGCGCCTTCTTACTGCGAAATGTCGGAGGCTGCGCAGCTCGCCGGCGTCGGCGGACTGAACACCGGCTGAGGCCAACGCCGGTGTACGTCCGCCGCCGGACCGGCACGGGACAGGCGCTGCCGGGTCCGGCGGCGATGGTCGCGGTGTGTTCAGGCGGCGACGGGTACTCGGTGCAGCCGGATCTGCCACACGTCGGGTCCGTCCTGGAGCCAGTCGGCGGTCATTCGCCCGCCGTAGTGGGCGTCGATTTCGGCGAGCAGCGGCAGCGGGGCGTGCGGCGCCACGAGTACCAGAGCACCGTCGGCGGGCAGGGTGTCGAGCGCTGCCAGGACTTGGGCGTGCCGCTGTCCGTGCGGCAGGTCGCGTACGTCCAGGCGCGGGTCGATGGTCAACACCGCGGCCGACGCGGCGGCGGCGCCGGGAGCGTCGCCGCCGCAGCCGCAGCTGCCGTGGCCGCCGCAGCCCCCGCCGGAGGGTTGTCCGGTGTGACCGCCGATCAGGTCGTGCAACCCGTCGAGTAGGGCGGCGAGGCTCACCCCGGCGGCGGCAACGAGCAGGGGAACGACGAGTTCGTTCTCTTTGCGCAGGTGGGTGGCGAAGACCGCCTGCAAGGCGCGGGCCGCTGCGGCGGCCGCGACCGGCGCGCTGGTTTCCGCGAGCTCGGTGACGAGCGCGGCGATGATCCGATGTTCGTCCAGCATGCCGTCGATCAGCAGCCGGCCTTCGGGCAGTTCGGCCGCGGCCGGGTACAGCGCTGCTTCTTCAGCTTTGGCGTGCGGGAGCAGCTCGGCGTGCAGCCATCCCAGGAGGTCGTCGCGGAACTGCCAGACCTGCCGCAGGCTGCCGATCTCCGCCGCTTGCAACAGGTTGTTGACGTGCCTGGTCAGGTCCGCGGCCAGCTCGCTGTGGTGTGCGACGACGGCCTGTGCCGCGCGCCGGTCCGCTCCGGAATCTTGTGACATGAAACCCTCCAGGGTTTTGACGCCGTTTGGCGTTGTAACGTTAGACCCCGTGGAAACCACGCGGATAGGCCCGGCCGGCGAGACGATCGACACTCCCCGGCACCGGGCGCTGGGGTCGGACAGCCGGGTGACCATCCTGGGCCTGATTCGTGACGCAGCGGGCGGGTTGACCGCCGCGGACGTGGCCGCCCAGACCGGGCAGCACCTGTCCACGACTCGTGCTCATCTGGAGCGTCTGGTCACGGCGGGGTTGCTGGTGAGGGCGCGGGCCAGTGGTGGGCTGCCAGGGCGGCCTGCCTGGCGGTATCGGGCCACCACCGCCGACCCGGCTCCGGCGCCGTACCGGTCGCTGGCCGCGGCCCTGCTGGAACACCTGGCCGGCGCCGACGGCGATGTACGGGAGGCCGCGGGGCGGGTCGGCCGGGACTGGGGCCGACAACTGGCCGCGGCCGGCCCGGCGACCGACGATCCGGTCGAGGCCGTCACCACGGTGTTGGGCGGCCTCGGCTTCGACCCGCACCCGCAGTCCGCTCCCCCGGGCGCGCCGGTCGCGGTGCATCTGCGCACCTGCCCGTTCCTGGATCTGGTCGGACAGAACCCGGACGCGATGTGCGGCCTGCACGCCGGTGTCGTGCGCGGGATCCTCGAGCAGCGCAGCGTGCCCGCCGACGGAACCGTCCTGGAACCGTTCGGCGCACCTGCGGCGTGCGTCGTCCACCTACCGGCCGCCGTGTCACCGGGGACGTCCCGGCTCGCCGGGCCCAGCACTTCCGAGGTGCAGCAGTGAGCACACCGCCCGGCCGGCTCCCGGTCGCCTGGCGGGTACCGGCTCTGGCCGCCGGCGGGTTCGCGCTCGCGACCGGCTTGTACGCCGCGATGCTGCTGCTGGCCGTGCCGGTGCCCGCCCCCACGACGACGCTGGAGCAGGTGCACGGACCGGTGATGGTGTTCGGGTTCGTCGGCACGCTGATCGCCCTGGAACGAGCGGTCGCGCTCGGTGCCCGCTGGGCGCTACTGGGGCCGGCCTGCTCCGGGACGGGAGCGTTCGTGCTGGTGCTCGACGGCCCGAGTGTGCCTGGGTACGGGTTGTTGATGCTGGCGTCGGTGGTCCTGCTGGGTGTGTATCGGGCGTTGTGGCAGCGCCAGCCGAGCGTCGCTCTGCTCGCCCAGGCGGCCGGAGCGTTCGCCTGGTACGCGACGACGTTGCTGTGGCTGGCCGGGTTCGCCGTGGCCGAGACCGTGCCGTGGCTTGCCGTGTTCGTCGTGGCGACCATCGCTGGTGAACGGCTCGAGTTGGCCCATGTCGGACTGCGTGACGCGCGGGCACCCCGATGGTTTCTCGCCGCACTATTTGCATTGGTGGTCGGTGCCGCAGCGAGTACCGTCGCCCCCGCGGCCGGAACCCAGCTGTTCGGCGCCGGGCTGCTGGCCGTCACCGGATGGCTGGTGGTGTACGACGTGGCCCGGCGGACCGTACGGGCGACTGGCCTGCCGCGCTACATCGCCGTGGGCCTGCTGGCCGGCTACGCCTGGCTCGCCCTGGCCGGCCTGCTGTGGGCCGGCATCGGCGCCGTCCTGGACGGACCCCAGTACGACGCGGTGCTGCACGCGGTGTTCCTCGGCTTCACCATGTCAATGATCTTCGTGCACGCGCCGGTGATCCTGCCCGCCGTGCTGCGCCGGCCGTTGCCGTACCACCGTCTGCTGTACGTGCCACTCGCCGTTCTGCATCTGTCGCTGCTGGTCCGCATCGGGCTCGGTGACGCCGCCGGGCTGGAGGCGGTGTGGCGGTGGGCAGGAGTGGTCAACGTGGCTGCGGTCGTCAGCTTCGCCGGCTGCGCCCTCGGGCTGTCGATTGCCCGGTCCAGGGCGGGCTCCACAGCCGGCCGGCCAGCCGCCGTGGTGGTGACCCCATGACCAGTATTCAGAGCTCCGCATCGGCCGGGACCGCCGGTCTGAGCGAGCGCGCTCGGTGGCACCGGCGGCTGGCGGCGCTGCCGCTGGCCTACCTGGCCGCGCTGGTCGTTGTCGCGGTGGCCCATCCGTGGCTGCCGGCTTGGCGGTGGCTGGGCATGCATCTGCTGCTGCTCGGCGCGGTCACCAACGCGATTCTGGTGTGGAGCGCCCACTTCACCTCCACCATCCTGCGGGTGCCGGCACCGGCACACCGCTACAGCGTGGTGGGTCGGCTGGTGCTGCACAACGTCGGGGTGGCTGGTGTTCTGGCCAGCGGCGTCACCGATCGGCCCTCGATGGGCGTGGCCGGCGCAGTCGCCGTGTTCACCGCCGTCGTCTCCCACCTGGCCTGGCTGATCCGCCGGCTGCACGCGGCCGTCCCAGCGCGTTTCACGGTCACCGTTCACTACTACCTGACCGCCGCGGCAGCGTTGCTGGTCGGTGTCCCGGTCGGCGCGTGGATGCTCGTCGTCGACGACGCCGCACGGCCGCGGCTGCTACTGTTCCACGCCCACGTCAACCTGCTCGGCTGGGTCATCCTGACCGTGCTGGGCACGCTGCTCACCTTCTGGCCTACCGTGCTGCGCACCCGGATTCCCGACGGCGCGACCGCGGCCAGCCGCACCGCGCTGCCCGCCGCGGTGACCGGCCTGACCATCCTGGCGATCGGCGTGCTGGCCTGGTGGCCACTGCTCGCCGTCGGAGGGCTCGCCGTGTTCGCTGCGGCCGCCGTCCTGACCGCCGTGCCCGCGTGGCGCGCCGCCCGCGGCAAACCACCGGCCTCCTTCGCGTCCTGGTCCATCGCCGCGGCCGGCGGATGGCTGTCCATCGCCCTCACCGTCGACGCCGTCATCCTGGCCAGCGCCGACAGCCCGGCCGCGGCCGCAGACCGGTTCAGCACCGTGCTGACTCCCCTGCTCGTCGGCTTCGTCGCGCAAGTGCTGATCGGCTCGCTCGCCTACCTGCTACCCATGGCGCTCGGTGGCGGTCCGGCCGCAGTACGCATGCGCGCCGCGGTCCTCGACCGGCACGCCGCCCAGCGGGTGAGCATGGCCAACGCCGCCCTGGCCGTCTTCCTGCTGCCGGTCGGCCCGTACATCCGCATCACCACGTCGTTACTCGTCCTGGCGGCCGTCGTGCAGTTCCTCATCCCGGCCGCCCGCGTGCTGCTCACCGCCCGGAGGTAACCCATGCCGCACCCCACTCCCCCGGCCGAGCCGCGACCCGCGACGGGCGGACACCGGCCTCTCGGCGGGTTCGCCACCGGCCTGGCCCTCGTCCTCCTCGCCGTGCTCGTCGGCGCCGCCGCCCAGCGCATCACCGGCGGCAGCCCGGCACCGGCGTCCGCCGCCGCCCAGGTCACCGCAACCGGGCGCACCACCACCGTGGCGGTCACCGCCGACGGCATGCGCTTCCACCCGGACCGGATCACCGTTCCCGCCGGCGACCGGCTCGTCATCGAACTGACCAACAAGGACCGGCGCCGCCACGACCTCGCCCTGGCCACCGGCGCCAAAACGCCGACCATCGGCCCGGACGACACCGCCCGTCTCGACGCCGGCGTCATCGGCGCCACCGTCGAAGGCTGGTGCTCCCTGCCCGGACACCGGCAGTCCGGCATGACCCTCACCATCACCACCACCGCGCAACAATCACTGGCAGACGGCGATCACAACACCGGCCACGCAGCCAGCGACGTTCCCGCGGCGGCACCTTCGATCGACGCCATGGCCACCCCGGCCGCCGGCTTCACCGCCCGCGATGCCACCGCACCATCGGCCCCCACCGGCCGGCTGCACCGGCTCGACCTGCGCGTGCAGGAAGTCCAACACGAGATCGCACCCGGAGTCGTCCAGCAGCTGTGGACGTTCAACGGCACCACTCCGGGTCCTGTCCTGCGCGGCCGGGTCGGTGACACCTTCGAGATCACCCTGATCAACGACGGCAGCCTCGACCACGGCGTCGACTTCCACGCCGGCGCGCTCGCCCCCGACGAGCCGATGCGGCCCATCAACCCCGGCGAACGACTGGTCTACCGGTTCACCGCCACCAAGGCCGGGATCTGGATGTACCACTGCTCGACCATGCCGATGCTGCACCACATCGGCAACGGCATGTACGGCGCCGTCATCATCGACCCACCCGGCCTGCCGGCCGTCGATCACGAGTACGTCCTCGTACAATCCGAGCTCTACCTCGGCGCCGACGGAAAACCCGGCGACCTGGCCAAGATGCAGGCTGAGCAGCCCGACGCGGTGGTCTTCAACGGCTACGTCAACCAGTACGCGCACCAGCCGCTGACCGCCCGCGCCGGTGACCGCGTCCGGATCTGGGTCCTCAACGCCGGACCGAACCGCACCAGCGCATTCCACATCGTCGGCGCCCACTTCGACACCGTGTACAGGGAAGGCCGGTGGCGGCTACGCCCCGCCGACGCCGGAGCCGCCCAGGTCCTCGACCTGACACCAGCCGGTGGCGGATTCGTCGAAACCGTCCTGCCCGAACCTGGCCACTATCCGTTCGTCAGCCACGTCATGGTCGACGCCGAACGCGGCGCCCGCGGCCTGATCGACGTCCAGTGACGAACTGACATAGTCAGGCGGGCCCAGTTCGGCGGCGACGACACCGTTGGGCACGTTGTGCCGAATGTCCAAGCGGCAACCGGTCAAAGCGAAGGCCTGCACCTGCCGAGCGGCCACGGCACACCCGGTCGCGCCGTGGCTAACGCCCTGGCGGCGTACGTCCGCAAGCACAAGCCGCTGCGCTCGTCGCGGGATTCGCGAGGACATCCGGCGACGTCAGGCCGCCGTGTCCGCCGGCGCGGCGGCGAGCAGGTATCTGACGACGTCCGCGGCGGTGTAGTCGTCGCCGTCCGGGGTCAGGTGCGGCAGGAAGGCGAGATCCTGTCCGAGGGTCACTAGTGGCGGTTCGACGTAGTTGTCGGGCCGTCGCTGGCCGAATCCCACGGTGGCGACCAAGCCGTTGCACAGACATCGGCTGCCTACGGTGTCGTCCGCCGACCCGCCCTTGCGCACGTATTCGTCGACTGGTTCCGCCGGGCAGCGGAATCCCACCTTGCCGTCGGATCGCCGGTACGGGTTGCGCAGGTAGCCGAGGTCGCATAGCCGTGGCCGCTCGGCGTAGACCTGTTCGTCGGCGGTGGTGCCAGGCAATGACACCATTTTGAACGGGAACCCGGTGGGCGAGGCCCGGACATCGTTACACACGATCAGGGTCCCCTGGGCGGCCTGGCGGAGCAGCCGCTTCCTGAGATCGTCATCGAGTCCTGACTCCCGGCACAACGCGAATGCCGTGCCGACCTGGATTCCGGCGGCGCCCGCGGCCTGGGCAGCGGCCAGCCGTTCGGGGCTGCTCTGCCCACCGGCCAACCAGAACGGCAGTCCGAGAGCGGCAACCTTGGGCACGTCGAGGTGATCACGCGGGCCGTACACAGGTTCTCCGTCGTCGTCGACGGTCAGCCGCCCGCGAGGCCGAGCGCTGTGACCACCCGCGCCCGAGGTCTCCAGGACGAAGCCGTCCGGGCGGGTCGCCTCGTCGCGGGCCAGATAGGCGGCCAGCGTGGCCGACGACACGATGGCCAGCAGCCGAGGCCGCCGCAGCCGGCCGATGTCCCCACCCAGCAGATCGTGGGGATCGATGGTGACGTGACGGTCCTCGCCGGGCGCCGCCCCGTGCACCGTCACGGACAGCTGCGCGAGGCGGTGCCCCGCCAGCGCGTCCAGCAGACCCGGGACCTCGGTGGGCAGCCCGGCGCCCATCAGGACGTAGTCCACTCCGGCGAGCATCGCCCCGTACACCGCCGCCGGCGTTGCCAGCTGAATCTTCTCCAGGTAGTTCACACCGACCGGGCCGTCATGTCCCTGCTTGGCCAGGAACACCTCCACGAAGTTCGCCACGATCGTCAACTGCTGAGCGTGACGCTGAGGCCGCAATCCGAGCTGCGGTACCGGCCGCAACGGCCGGCCGTCCGGCACCCCGCCCGGCACGAAATACCGGTCCAGCACGCACTGCGCAACCGAGGCGACCGGAAAGTGCGCCAAGGCATGCCGCACGTGCCCGCCCTCGTCGCCGTGCTGCAGCCGCCGCGCGAGCAGGGCGTCGAGGGCAACCCCGGACACCACTCCGAGCTGCCCGGTCCGGCCCACAGCGCGGGCGAGCCGCCAGCCGGAGACGCCGACGCCCATCCCGCCTTGAATGAGCACGGGAGGATTGGTGGGATCCGGTGTCAGTTCCGCGGCCGTCATCGACACGGCCTGCCAGCCCGCAGTGGGCGGGCCAATGGTTCAGCCGCTGCCAGACCGTCGGCAGCCGAACGCAGGCCGGTACCGCTCTTGACCGCTTCCCCCAACCGGTAGGGAACCATGCTCGCCCTCCTCATCGCTGCACTGTCCGAACCGCGTGCCGGCGCGGGCGGTTCCTTCTCCGCAAGCTGGATCCGCACCATGTCATGGGTGACCGCATCACATTTCCGCAGCTCGATGGTCCATGTGCAGCCTGCGTAAACGCTTGGCGTACCGGTAGGGGCGGATGGCCCGATCGAGCATGCCCTTGGTCATCGGCGTGCGCGCAGAGGCCTCTTCGTAAGCAACCCGTCTCGGTCAACATCTGCGGTAAACGACCCCGCATGTGGTCACGGTGGCACCCACGTGACTCCCGACGTGTCAGTCCGGTGGCGTGGCGAACAAGGTGGCGACCGGCAGGATCAGGTCGATGAGACTGGCGATGACAGTCAGCCCGCGGGCGGAGACGCCGTACGCCACGAGAGCGCCGAGGACGACGGCCCTTTCCAGCAGTCCGGCTGCGGCCATCTCGGCGAGCAGTTTGTGCGCGCTGTCGCGGCTCCAGCCTTCGGCGTACTGGTTGGTGTCGAACAGGACGAGGTCGGTGATGTACTCACGCACGGTCGGATCGAGTGTGGCGGGCTGCCCGTTGTCAAGGTTTGTGGCGCCGAGCGCGCCTGCCCAGCCGGTGAGCCGGTTCGGGCCTCGGTCGTCGATCACGACCATGGCGCTGCCCGCCGACAGCTGTGCCGCCCGCTGCACCACCTCGAATGTCGGTGTCGCGACGACAACGGCGCCGGCCCCACCGGGTAGGTGAACCATCGGCAAGGATTCGCGGCTGCCGCTGCGGCAGCGGAAGATCGGACCCACATTGACGGTCTTACCCGCGACGACCGACACGACCGGACGATTACGCGCGGCGGCCTGCTGTTCCGCCCACCGCTGCGCCATCCCCGACGTGGCCTGACCGCTACGGCCGGGCACGTACGGCACCCACGCTGCCCTGAAGGCATGGTTCACGGCCAGATCCGAGGCGACGCTGGTCCACGCACCAAGGCGGTTGCGCCGCCGTTCCGCACGGCGGGCTGCGTTCGTGCGGTTTCGGGTGCTGCGGGAGGTTTCACGACGATCACATCCTTACCGCGGGTGAACGGACCATCACGGTTTCGGACGTTAGTCCGTCACCGGAGGCACCGTCACCCTCCTAACGGACAGCCGTGTCACACGGGACGCGGCCGATCAGCCATCGTCCGATCCGGCGGCGACCCTCCCCGCCCGCAGCGCCACCCGCCCAGCTTAGGCGACTGGAGGTGAGGTTCCGCAATGGTGCTCGCGCAGTCAGGTGACACCCGTATTGCTGTCCCTGTCTGTCGCGGCCTCCTCCGCTCTCGCCCATGCGATGCCCCACTTGTCCGCGTCGTCTACGGGGAAGCGGAAAGCCCGGCCATTGCTGGCGGACAGGGTCGGCTGACAACCGTTGATGCCGGCTCGCCCATGGTGAACCGGTTGCCCTTGCCGCCAGGCCGGCCCGCCTCGTCAGCGGCGGCGACGCTCCCCGCGGCACCGCCGTTGCAGTCCCGCCACCGTCCATCCGCTGCGTTGAGCGCGATGGCCGCTGCACCCCTACGCCGCATGCCAGTTGGTTGGCACGAGCAGGACGGGGCATAGCTGGTGGCTGACCTGCGCTACGCCCGCCGAACCGGAGACGGCCCTGGTCAACGGGCTGTCGTGGTCTATACCGGCCACGAGAAGACGGCCCCGCCAGGACGCTCGCTGCATCGCGTGAGCGATATCGACGTCGCTGACGAGCAGCCGATCCACCAGGACCCGCGCCCGAGTACTCCGCCAGGCGTTGATCACCTCGCCGATCCGGTCGCCAGCCAGCGCAGCACCGGTCGACGTCTCGGTGTCCATCTGAACCACCACGAGGTGACGCCCACCGCGGGCTGCGATCTCGTAGGCACGCGCGAGGACCGCGGTCTGATCGCTGTGCACGGCGGCAACCACTGGACCTTGAGACGATGCCTGCCCTCGGTACACGAGCACCGGACAACTGCTGCAATGCGCCAGCCGCGCCGTGGTCGATCCCCATCCGTCGTGAGGTCCCACCGTGTCGTGGTGCCCCATCACGAGCAGAGAGGCGGACGTCGAACGTTGAACCAGCGCCTGGGTAGGGCTGTCATTCACCCATTCAGTGGTGACCTGCAGCCCCGGGGCAGCGGCTTGCGCGCGACAGACCGCTAGGCCGAGCAGATGACGCCCCTGCGAGGAGTCCGGCGTCCGGTATCGGGCTGACTCGCCCTGCCCGCTCGGCCACGCATGGACAACGACCAACGGGACGTCCCGGTACGCCGCTTCCATCGCGGCGACGTCTACAGCGTTCAGCGCATCCAGCATGTCGCCGACGCCGACCACCACCACGGGCGGCTTCGAATCGGCTGGCCGGACGCTACGCATGTTCGCAGGCTATGCCCGCGTTGCCGTAGGCCGGCAGGGCCGATCGGCATTGATTGATGGGGCTGGAGGCCCGGGTTGCCCTACAACCACTGAAAGCAGCGTCTGTACCGGCGCCCGGAGACCGTTGCTCTCACGGCCGAAGGCAATGCCCGAACACACGGCAGGTAGGTGTCCAGCCCGCAGCTCCTCACCGTCCGCGGCACCACTGTCGACGCTGTACTGGTGGGCTTGGTCAGGATTCCCAGCCAGCGCCGAGCAGGCACGTTCCGCAGCCGCGGCAGTCGCCGTCGCCGTCGCCGTCGACCGACCCGTCGGCGCGCACGGTGTATGGGCATGGCGCACCGGTAGGGGTGGCGTAGCGGCGGGGAGGGCCTGTGGATGTGGTGGGTGCTGGTGTCGCGGGGCGTTCTTCAGTCGATGTACTCACGTCGGGGCCGCCTTCCGTCCGCAGTCGTGAAGTGGGCCGCAGCCCCAGTTGAGCGGCTGCGGACCTGGAGTGGATATCGGTCGGCCGGTATCTCGGCCCGGCCTGCCGACCGTTTGAGCAGATCCGGGTAGGCGAAAGATCAGGATTTGATGATCACGCCGAATGGGGCGGTGCGGCCAGGGACTTTCGTCCCGTTCCCGTTCCACCTGCGACCTGGACCTGAGCGAGCCGAGGATTGCACGGTCAGGCTGCCATCACGTACACGCGCGATGGCACCGCCAGAGAAGGTGCGTCCGGGACGTCCACGTCGGCGATTTGTGGGCTGGTCACGACCATGGCTCCGTGTGCCGTGGCCCAATCATTGACAAAGTCCTCCGCGGCCGCCGGCGTCGTGTGGGCGAGCAGCGCGGTCAGCGCATCCCGCAGCGACCGCAGGGCGGCTGCAGTCATCGGTATCCGGGTCGTGGCGTGGTCGCCAATCTGCAGCGCGTACGGGTAGATCGTGTCCGCGGTGGCCTCTACCCGCACCAGAGGGTGTCCGGCTTGCTGCCAGGGCCGTGCGGGGCGGGGCTGGTCGGTCTTGGTCGCCGGCGTGGCGGTGGCCGGTAGCTCGGTCATGGTGGTGTCCTTGCGACGACGGGTTGAGGCTCGGCTGACCATCGTCTCGGCGGCCTGGTTCCCGTCCGGTGCACGACGAGAGCGGGTTGGTGGCAGGCCAGCAAGAGTGGCCCTCGCCCGTGCCGGTCGGTAGCGGACGTGGGCAGGCTCAACTGGTGCCGGTTCGCATCGCGGCCCCGCTCTGCTGATGCGTCAGCACCGACAGCCCCGGCCACGCGGGTTGGTATGGAGGCCTCGTCGCGGCCCCGCCCGCGGCGGCCAGGACCAGTTCGTGAAGCCTTGGCCGACAGCAGCACTGCGATACGGTCAGCACAGAAGGCCGATTCCCGGCGGCGTGGGATGGACAGACATTGTCCCTGCGTTGAGCGCACGCGCGAATCTGCTTGCCGTCATGCGGGCAACGAACCGTCATCGATCCGGGCCGCTACAGCAGCTCTCTCGGTGCGGCAGGCGGACTGGCCGCGGCGGCCGCGTGACCTGGGAAGCTCTGGCAGCGGCTTCTCGGCTCGCTCCGCAGATGCAACGGCAGGCAACTGAACGGCAGCCTGCACCGGCCGATGGTCAGGGCGCAGCCGACAGAAAGGGTATCGCGATGAAGAAGGACCTGGTGCTCGTCGCCGAGGACGACCGGGACATCCGTGAACTGCTGACGATCGCGCTGGAGTCCGCCGGGTATCAGACCGTAGGTGCCCGTGACGGCAGAACCGCCGCTCGCATCCTCGCCAACGCTCAACCGGTCGGCCTGATCACCGACGTACGGATGCCCGACATGAACGGCATCGACCTGTGTCGGCTCGTCCGCAGCACACCCGAAATCAACAACACCGCCGTCCTCATGTACTCCGCCGGCGTCCATCAGTACGACGTGGAGGCCGGACTCCACGCCGGAGCTGACCGGTACCTGCCGAAGCCCGTGTCGCCTCGCCGCCTCATCGCCGAACTCTGTGATGTGATTGCCAGCAGGCACTGATACCGAACGCTCGACAGCCACGGGTTGAGCTGGGCGCCGGACGGCTCCCGGAACATCAAATGGCGTTTCGTGGAATGCGGCCGGGAAGCACGCCATTGTCGTTTCCTGGTCGGGCTGGTGGGCGGGCCACCGAGTTGGCGGCAGCCTCAGCCCGGTTCTCTTGCACAGGTCGCATACGGACTCGCTCTGATTGAGCGAGCGGATCCCCCTGTCCACGCCAGCCACCACCGCATTGCTGAATCGTCTCGAATCGGAAGGGCACATCATCCGTGCCCGCGAGCACTCCGACCGGCGCAACATCACTCTGCGTAGCGGCGGGCGCATCCAGGGGCGGGCGGACGAGTTCTTCGGCCCGCTCGCCTACCGCCTCGACACTGCCATGGCGCACTACCCGCCGCCCCAGCTTCTGGAACAGTTCCAAGTGTTCATGGCCGACCTCAACTCCGCCGTGGATACCCAC
This sequence comes from Actinoplanes sp. NPDC024001, assembly GCF_040638955.1. Classification (NCBI taxonomy): domain Bacteria; kingdom Bacillati; phylum Actinomycetota; class Actinomycetes; order Micromonosporales; family Micromonosporaceae; genus Actinoplanes; species Actinoplanes sp. NPDC024001. Next base: position 72,413 of record NZ_JBEZZB010000002.1, on the reverse strand, counting down.
CTCACGGAACAAGGCGCGGCGGCACCGCGCTCCTCCCACACCTCTGGTAGCCAGAGTCCCTGACCGGCGTGGTGTCGATACCAAGGCAGAGCACCTGACAGCGATCGCCACCTCTTGCCTCTCGTCTGCGCCGGCGACCCGGTCCGCTTTCATATCCGCCCAACTGTGCGGGAATCCATTTCGTGCAGCCCGGGGCCCAAGATCCAGCGGTACGCGGAACAGCTCAACGCCCATCCGGAAGCGCTGCGCAGCTAAATCCGGTAGGCCGATGCCGGCGAACGCGTTGATCGGCCGGCCAGCGACATGCTGCAGGAGAACCGCAGGCTGTTGAGGGAGAAGGCGTAGGTGCGCCGGGCGTGGCGGCGTGAACCGCGCGGCAAGGACCTGCCAATCGCCGCCTCGGCCGATACGGATTCGCGCCCGGCACGTCCAGCGCTGGGCGGGCTCGCCGCAATCTTTTGTGCCCTGCGTCGGGATTGCTGTCCGAGGTCGCCGATCTCGCCGGGGACGATCGTCAGTGCTCGGTCTGCGCCGAGATGCGGAAGACCGGATAGTTCGCGGCGATCCGTTCAAACTGCCCCACTGGCTCTGTCCGGTCGACTGGCAGGTGGGCACGTGCACCTGGCGCGACGTCCAGGTATCGGCGCAGGATCGGGGCCCGTTCGGCGACCGGCACATCGACGAGCCGAACTGGACGGGCTCGACCGTGCCGCAGCATCGCCTCGCCGTTCGCGGCGCGCACGTTCGCCACCCAGTTCGCGTTCTCCCCCAGCATCGACACCAGATACCGTTCGTCTTCATAGTCGGCGACGACCAGCGGGAATACGACCGGGCGTCCGCTGACTCGGCCGGTCACCTCCAGCGTGACCCAGCCGGTCGGGGCCAGGAAACCGGTGCTGAACTGTACGGCCGAGAGCCGGTTCAGCAGCCGGGCCAGCCGGTTGGGGCGGCCGTCGCGGTACATCCATCGCCGCCAACGTCGGGTCATTGTCACGGCTGCAGCCTTTCGAGGATGTCGTCGAGGGTGCGACGGGGTGTCGCCGCGGCCGGTTCCGCGTAGCCGAGCCGGATGATCATCTGCGCCCACCGGTTGCTGGAGGTGTCGGTGAGCATTTCACGCACCGCGGGGATTTCGACGGGTTGGCTGATCGGGGTGGTGGCCAGGTGCAGGCAGGTCGCGGTCAGCAGGACTCGTTGCAGCGCTTGTCCGGCCCGGATCCAGTCCGGCGGGGCGTCGCCGTCGGTGGCGAGCACCGCGATGGTCGGGTGGGCCTCGAACCGTTCGGTGGGGCGCGACGGTTGCCGGTGCACCAGTCCGAAGTCGCGCAGCGGCATGTGTTCCATAGCGTCCCACGGCCCGTAGGCGGTAGGTGGGATGCCGTCGCGCCGGTGCGTGCGGGGCTGGGTCCATCGGCCGAGTTCGGCGCGGTAGCTGCCGCGGGCCCGGAGCCGCGCCTCGGCTGCCTGGCCGAGGCCGATGATCGTGTCGCGGCTGACCGCGCTCGCCCGGGTGAGTACGGCGCCTTCCTGGGCGGCGGCGACGGACAGTTGCTCCATACTGTCGGCGGGCACGACGGCGTCGGCGAACGGGCGCCGGTTGGTGTGCCGGGCGGTGATCGCGGCGGTCAGGGCACTGACCTGCGCCGACGGCGTCGTGGCACGGCCAGTCCGGATCCGGGCGACGAGATCGGGCAGCTCCGGGTCGGGCAACACGGTGAGCTGCGGTATCCGGCCCTGCGCGCCGATGGCGAGGCGCAGGGTGAACACGGCCGCGCCGACGCTGATCAGCAGTTCCCGGCCTGCCGGGTCGAGAACCTCCAGTTGCCTGTTGCGGTCGGCGAACACGTCGACGGTGCCGTCGGCGATCCGGAAGCGCCATGGTTGGCTGTTGTGCAGCGACGGTGCGAGCGCGGCGGTCTGCACGCAGCGAGCGAGAGTTTGCTCGTCCAGTGGTGTCGTCATCGCCGCGCTCCCTTTCAGTCAGCTGTCGCCCTGGCACCAGGGCGACCGGGTCAGCGGAGCTGTCCCGGATCGGCGTCCGGGTAGGCGTACAGTTCGGCGAGCCGGGCGCGGGCGTGGTGCAGCCGGTCGGCGAGCACCGCTAGGAAGCGGGCGTTGAGGTCACGGCCGAGCTGCGGGTCGTCGGCGATCATGTCGCGTACCCGGGCGGCGTCGAACTCGATGGCGTGGACGTTTTCGGCGGCCACGGCCCCGAACCGCCACCGGTAGGGCGGGATCAGCCAGGACCAGCCGACGACCGAGCCGTGCCGCAGCCGCTCGATGACGATGTCGCCACGGCCCGGCACCGCGAAGTCCAGCACAACCGCGCCGGAGTTGATCAGCCAGAACTTGTTCGCCGGGTCGCCTGCGGAGAACAGGCGGTGCTGGCTGGGGTGAAACACCGGCCGGCCATACTCCGCCCACCGGTGCAGCCAGTCGGCGGGCAGGTCGGCGGCGAAGTCGTGCATGGCCAGCTGGTCGTAGACATTCAACGACGACATGACGCACCTACTCTCTCAAATGGCCGGACGATAGGCCGGTCCGGCGATGTTCAGGCGACGCCGTATCCGAGGCCGGTCACCGTCTGCCGGTCGTCCACAACCCAGGTAATCGCGTTGACCACGGTCACCACACCGGGCACCTGCCGGGTGACGTGACCGGCCGACTCAGCGGTCGAGGCCAGGTCCACCCTTCCGGTGAGCGTCACGACGCCACCACTCACCTGTGCGTCGACATCGTCGACGCCGTCTGCGAAGTAGGCGGCCAGCATGCCGTCGACCACGTCCTCGCGGATTTGGTCGTCCGGGCGCAGATGCGCCTTCAGCAGGTCGCTGCGCGCGACGATCCCGACCAGCCTGCCGAGGTCGTCAACGACTGGCAGGCGCTTGACGTGCTCGGCGTCCATCAGCCGGGCCGCGGCCGCGATCGACATGTCGGCGCGGGCTACCACCGGTGGGGCGCTCATCAGATCCGCGGCGGTGCCTACCGTGGCCTTCGCCCGTTCACCGCGCCGTCGGCGGCCCTCGAGCAGCCGCGGCTTCTCATCTCCCGCATATTCAATCTTGCGGAGCAGGTCGGCTTCGGATACCACGCCAGCAACCTGCAGGGCCTCGTCCACGACCGGCACCGCGCTGATCCGCCTTTCAACCAGCAGATCGACGACCGCACGGTAGGAAGCGCTCGGGTCGACGGTCACGACCGCCGTGGTCATCACGTCACCGACTGTCCAGACTCGCATCACGTCCTCCTCGTCACTTTTCACGGTAGAACCCGCGCGGCCCGCTGGGGCAGGACCGGCAGACCTCCGCGTCGGGCCTTTCGGCCCCCGACGGGCGTTCGCCGACGTCCGCCTGCACAGCCGGGCCGGTGATCAACAGCCCCCAGGGCCGTGTCGGGGTATCCGCGACAACGGCATGCCACATGCCCGAACGGGCGGCTACGCTGAGCCGGCCTGACCGGCATGACGGAGCGGAACATCGATGAATGTCACCAGCGGCCGCACATCAGCAGACGTGATCCACATCTGGGTGTACGGAGAGATCGACATGGCGACCGTGGATGACGTCCAGCAGGCCGTCAACGAGGCGGTCAGCGCCGACGGTGTCCGTGACGTCGTCGTGGACCTCGCGGAAGTCACGTTCTGTGATTCATCCGGCCTCGCGGCGTTTGACGAGGGATACTGTGCGGCCGCCTCGCGCGGAATACGGTTGCGGATCGCCAATCCGCAGCCCGGTGTGCGCCGGATCCTGGAGATCGTCGGGCTGTGGGACACGTTGAAAGCGCAGTAGATCGCCAACGCGGCCGAAACTTCCGCCGGCACACGCCGGCGATAGGCGTGGTCACCGCCCCGCGCGGCAGGCTGGTACCACGGTCACCGTCGAGCGCAGCAGTGGTCTCGTTCGCCGCCAACTCGAAGTCACCGGCCTGGCCGACGTGTTCGGCTGCGCACCGCGGTAAGCGCCACACCCCTGTGGCCGGTCAGCGGCTGTCGCTCGCTGCTGCGCACGCGACGCTCTGCAACACGGCCACCCGCAGTCGGGCGGCACAGCTGCGATGCCTGCCAGCCGCACTTCATCGGCGGCGGAGGCCTCCGGGCTGCACTCGATCGGCGGATTATGCGCGCCACTCGGACGGCCCAGAACGGGTGAGCCGGCAAATAATGGCACTGTTGTCGTGGCAGAAGACGAAGTGACATCCGCGAAATCATCGGCAGGGTGCTCCGCAGGGCCGGGCACACAGTGGTTCTGGCCGCCGACGGCGGCGCAGGCCTCCAAGCGATCCGGGAACATGTTCCCGACGTGGTGGTAAGCGATATCGACATGCCGGCAATGACCGGCGTCGAGTTGTGTCAGGCGCTGCGAGCCGATCCGACGACGAACAATCTGCCGGTCGTGTTCGCCAGCGACAGCCTGATGCCGGGTGACTCCCTACCGGAAGACGCGCAGGCGACCGGGTTTCTGCGTAAGCCGTTCGAGCCGCGGGAGCTCGTCGGCTGCGTCGACAAGGCCCTGCACAGCGGACATGAGGACGGTCAGGTTCCCTTCGCCTGCCCGTGACAGCGCAGCACCGAAGACACTCCCGGGTTCCGATCGAAGGGGCCGACTCACGTCAGCCGGAGGCCCTGGTCCGGCCTTGCGCAAAGGAGCCGGTCACGGCCGCCGGCCAGCGAGGTGACAGAGCGTCGATCCGCGGACGCCAGGCATAGATTTGATCCGAGAACGCCAGTCCTATCGTGGTGCAGCGGTGACTTCTCTCCTCACAGCGACCAGGTCACGCCATCGGGTACGGCGGTTCGCGATGATCATCCCCGCCGCATCAACCCACGGCCCAGGCCGCGGGACCCACCAGGCTTTGTAGCATGTCCTACCGCTTCTGGTGTGCGGCCGGCACACCCTCTCGCATTGGACACGGCGCCGTCGAGGCGGTGCGGGTTTGCGTATGTGGCAGTCGCTCGTCCGACGATGCGGTACGAAGAACACCGGGTCGACGCGAAAGGGGGTGGCCACGTTGTTGGGTACCAGCGCGGTCCTTCGTCCGGTCGGCGCTACCAGCGCACCGCCGGGACAGCTCTGGCCGCCGCACGGCAGACTCCGCCGCTACTGGGACGGAGCGGACCGGTGACTACAGCCGACGACAAGCACCTGGTGCCGGACGACTCGCTGTTTCGGCAACTGGTCGATGCGGCGCCGGACCCGATGGTCGGTGCGGATCGGCACGGGCGGATCGTGTTCGTCAACGGGCAGGCCGAGCGGCTGTTCGGTTACGGCCGGGACGAGTTGATCGGCCAACCGATCGAGGTCCTCGTTCCGGACGACCTCGCGCAGGCACACCGTGAAATGCGAGAGCGGTACTTCGCCAACGCGGTGCACCGGGCCATGGGCGGCGGTGAACCGCTACGGGCGCGCCGCAAGGACGGCGTGGTGTTTCCCGCTGAGATCAGCCTGAGCGGTTTGCGTACCGACAGCGGACTGATCGTATCCGCGGCGGTTCGCGACATCAGCGACAGGCTACGCGCCGAGGCCGAACGGGTCCGGCTGCGGGAGGAAGCCGACCGGGCGGCACTGCAAGCCCAGCTGCTGCGCACCCAACGGATGGAGAGCCTGGGTCAGCTGGCCGGTGGTGTCGCCCACGACTTCAACAATCTTCTCGCCGTGATCGTCAACTATGCGGCATTCATCTCGGACAGCGCCGACGAACAGCATCCGGCCGGGGACGGACCGGAGATGTGGGCTGAGGTCCGTCAGGACGCGCAGCAGATCATGCGAGCCGCCCGCCGCGGCGGTGACCTGACCCGGCAGTTACTGGCCTTCGCCCGCCAGGAGGTCGTGCGGCCGCAGGCCGTCGACTGGGCCACCGTCGTGCACGGCGTGGAGGACATGCTGCGCCGCTCGATCGGCGAGCACATCACCCTGTCCATCACCTGCGGCGGTGACTGCGGACCGATCATGGCCGATCCGGGACAGCTCGAACAGGTTCTGGTCAACCTGGCCGTCAACGCCCGCGACGCCATGCCGGGTGGCGGCACCCTGAGTATCGAGACCGACAGCGTCATGGTCGACGGCGACCACGTCACACACGGCCCGGCGATCAAACCGGGTGAGTATGCGCGGTTGCGGGTCAGCGACACCGGCACCGGCATGCCCCGCGAGGTCGTCGACCGGATCTTCGAACCGTTCTTCACCACGAAGGCACCGGGTCAAGGCACCGGCTTGGGCCTGGCAATGGTGTACGGGATCGTGACCGGTGCCGCCGGAACCGTCACGGTCTGCTCCGAGGAGGGTGTGGGAACCACCTTCAGCATTCTGCTGCCGGTAACTGATCAACGGCCGACGACCGCACGCCCCGCGGAGCCCAGGCTGGATCAGCTTGCCGGGCACGGAGAGACGGTGTTGCTGGTCGAGGATGAACCCAGTCTGCGGCAGGTGTGCCGCCGCTTGCTGGACACCAGCGGATACCAGGTACTGGCCCCGAATGACGCCGCCGCCGCGGTCGAGTTGGCCGACCGGCATCCCGGCTCAATCGACCTTTTGTTGACCGATGTGGTGATGCCCACCATGCTCGGTACCGCGCTTGCCGAACGCGTCACCGCGAAGCGTGCCGGCACGAAGGTGCTGTTCATGTCCGGGTACGCCACCCCGTTCCTGGCCACTCACGGCACCCTCGACCCGGCGAACACGCTGCTGGAGAAGCCGTTCACCCGGCGGGAACTGCTGACCGCGGTCCATCAGGCACTTGCCGGCTGAGCCGGCTGGCCTCTACCAGGCTCACCGTCGGTCGTGACCGTGCGGACCGGACTTCCACCCGCCGAACCCGTCATAAGACCCGCGCCGGTTTGTCGTCGGGCCGTGATCAGGCACCTCGCTGCCGAGGTGTGTCCACGGCTTGAGCGCCCGTCTCCCGACGGTAGGTTCGGCCGAGAGGTCATCGCTTTGCCCCGAGCCGTCATCCGCTGCCGCAGTCAACAGGTCGGCGGCGCGACACCGCAGCTGCGCCACTGCTGCTTGCATCTGATCAAGCGCGGCATGGACAGCCACCAGCTCAATCGGCGGCACTCCGCCCTCGGCCAGCCGGCACACCCTCGTCCGCAGCACTAACAAGGTCGAGTCGAGCCGGGATACGAGGCCGGCGAGTAGTGGGCCAGGCTCGGCAGGCATGTCGCCAACCGTACGACCTGGCGGCGCCGCGCCGGACCAAAACAGCGCCCACGCCGCCTGAAAGCTTCGGCACCATCCAGCCGGCCGTCCCACACCGGTCCGGCACGGTGCCGGACCGTCCAGGTGCAAACATTCGCCGCCCGGCATCCCGCGTCGCCAGGGGAACGGCGTCATCCAGCCATATCGACCGCCCTGATCCTCGGCATGAGTCTGCCCGGTGGGCGGCAGCATTGCGGCACCCTAAGGAGGCACCAGACTGACGTCTGATGCGCCGACGCATACGCTTCGCGTGTGGCAGCAGCCAACATGCAGCGCAGTGAACGACTCCGCAGATTCGCGGATTCCACCTGTGCCGCGTTGTCTCGGATTCAATCTGCGAACCCACTCGACGAGATCCGGAAGCTTCTCAGCGCCGACACCGCGACATTCCTACTGTTCGACGAGACTGCTGGCCAGCTCATTCCTGTCGCGGCCAGAGGCCTGGAAGAAGAACTCCTCCATGGAATCCGCATTTCGTACGGGCGCGGCTTTGCCGGCCAGATCGCAAAAAGCCGTCAGTTGATCACTATCAACAATGTCAACTCCGCCAATGTTGTTAATCCGGTTTTGATCGAGCGAGGTCTCCGATCTCTCCTTGGCGCACCCGTCATTACAGATGAGCAACTCGTCGGGGTTCTGCATGTAGGCACGCTGACGCGGCGGGACTTCACCGCCGAGGATGTGCAGATGCTCCAATCCGCAGCTGATCGGCTGAGTGAGGTGAGGCGTCTGAGCGAGTACGCGCGTGAGCGGATCGCCGTATCCACGTTGAGCCGGAGCCTGATACCCGCGGGGCTGCCGACCGTAGCGGGTCTCGAACTTGCCGCCCGTTACGTGCCGGTCGACGATTCCGGTGTCGGTGGAGACTGGTACGACGCTTTTCCACTGCCATCGGGATGGCTCGGGGTGGTCATGGGTGATGTCTGCGGTCGCGGGCCATCTGCCGCGGTCGCGATGGGGCGTGCCCGCAGCGCACTGCGTTCGTATTCGCTGCTGTGCGCGGATCCTGCCGCTGCATTGTCCTTTCTCGATCGCGAGGTGCACCATTTCGAGAACGATCGTTTCACCACCTGTCTCTATCTGATGATCTCTCCTGAACGGGCGGCCGTACGTATCTCCTCGGCTGGTCACTTGCGCCCGATACTGTGCGCCGGCGGGCACGCTGTGGAGCTCACCGATATCCCGGTCGATCCTCCCCTTGGTACCGGCGAGCTGCGGCTCGACCGCCGCAGCGTCACGATGGCATTTCCCTCCGCCGGTACGCTGGTCTGCTACACGGACGGTCTGGTGGAACGCCGCGATCAACCTATCGACGTGGGTATCCGAGGCTTGCTGGCCGCCGCCTGCGCGGACACCGCGGAGGGCGTGTGCTCGGCCATCATGGCGGCCGCCCCACGCCAGCCGGAGGATGACATGGCGCTGCTGGCAGTTTCACGTCGTCGGTAAGGTCACTCCGAAGCGTTCACCATGCGGGTTGTCCGGGCCTGCGGCGCCCTCGATGCGGTTCGCTCCTCGTCCAGCGCACGGAGGCAGTGAGCCGTTCGGCGATGCCGATCGGGGTGTGCATGTTCTGGTCCTGCCAGGGTCAGGCACGGCCGCGAATGCTGTGAACGCTCCGGACACTGCCGTCGGGCACACCGATCTCTCAAGAAGGTCGCTCGTTCCCCGTTGGTTGAGCTCGGCCTGAGCTCGAACATGCGGCGGGGCAATATATATCAGCGGCAGCGAAATGTCGGGGCGCGTTGGCTGATCTCCGGCGGTTGTCCGGCGGAACGTGGTTAGTCTCGGAAAGATCCGTCCCTGCGGGGAGGTAGCGCCGCGGGAGAGTGGCCGATGCCACTCGGGGTACTCATCAACTGCCCTGAATCTGGACTGCCGCGTCCAGACATCAGGGTGCCGTCTTTCACCGGGAGGTCACTGTGCTGTCGGACAAGGCCCGGCCGATTGTCGAGGCCACGCTGCCGGTTGTCGGCGAACACATCGAGGAGATCGCGAACCGGTTCTACGCCCACATGTTCGCCGAGCACCCGGATTTACAGGACGGGATGTTCAACCGCGGGAACCAGGCTGAGGGCAGCCAGCCGAAGGCCCTGGCCGGGTCGGTGGCGGTGTTCGCCACTGCGTTGGTGAAGAGCCCGCAGCAGTTGCCGGAGCGGTTGCTAACCCGGATTGCGCACAAGCATGCGTCGCTGGGCATCCGCCCCGACCAGTATCAGATCGTGCGGGACAACCTGATGTGGGCGATCGGTGACGTGCTCGGTGACGCGGTCACCCCGGAGGTCGCAGCCGCGTGGGACGAAGTCTATTGGCTGATGGCGTACGCGCTGATCCATCAGGAGCGCGGCCTGTACAGCGCCCGCGGGGTCACCGCGGAACGGGTGTGGCGGCAGTGGGCGGTCTCCGAGAAGATCCGGGAAACCGACGACGTCACCGTGTTCGTGATGCGCCGGGTCGACGACCGGCCGGTGAAGACGTCGCTGCCCGGCCAGTACATCACCGTCAACGCGCTGATGCCGGACGGCGTGCGTCAGCCGCGCCAGTTCAGCCTGACCCGCGCCGACGACGGCGAGCACCGCTACTTCGCGGTCAAGCGGGTGCACGGCGGCGGGAAACCCGACGGGGAGGTGTCGACGTTCCTGCACGACCGGGTTCAGGTCGGCGACGAACTAACCATGAGCGTGCCGTACGGCGATGTCGTCCTCGACGACGGCGGCCGGCCGGTGGTCTTCGTCAGCGCCGGGATCGGGGTCACCCCGATGGCCGGGATGATCTCGCACCTGGTCGCGGCCGGTTCGCACCTGAACGTGACGCTGCTGCACGCCGACGCCAACGAAGCGTCGTTCCCGCTGCGGCAGCAGCTTGTCGGCGATCTCGCCCGGCTGCCCGGCTCGGCGTTACACGTCTGGTACGAGGACGGGAGCGGCAGTGAGCTTCCCGTCGCCGCCGCGCACGCCGGCATGATGGACCTGAGCGGGGTGGAGTTGCCGCAGAACGCGGTCTACTACCTGTGCGGGCCGATCGCTTTCATGCAGGCGATTCGTGGAGCGTTGCTCGAACGAGGTGTCGGTGTGCGTGACATTCAATACGAAGTGTTCGGCCCGGACTTGTGGCAGGCCGACACCGACTGACAGCTGAAAGCGACGTAGCCGCCCGCGGTGCGGGCGGCAACGTCTTCTGCTCGCTCAGGCGGTGGCGTCGTGATGCAGACCGCTGCCGACGCGGGCACGGACGGCGTCGACGGCGTCCCAGTCGGCACCGTCGAGCGTGGTCAACGCGGCCGGGAACACACCGTCCTGTTCCTTGAGGATGTGCGCCCGCAACTCCGACAGCACATCCATGAACGCAGCTGGCCAGTCCGGGTCGGCCGGCGTTGCGGTGGCGGCGGCGCCGAGAACGGCCTCGACGTGGCGGTGCTCGGTCCGCAACGCGTCCACCTGATCGGGGAAGTCGGGGGCCAGCAGAGGGAAAAGTCCCTCTTCCTCCACGGCAGTGTGCGGGCTGAGGATCTCGCTGATCCGGCGGGCCAGCACCGCCATGCCGTCGACGTCGCCAGCGGCCTGTGCCGTACGCACGTCACTCATCAGGGCAACGACCTCGTCGTGTTCACGGGTCAGGTCACCGATCGCGGTGACCTCCTGGCAGCCGCAGTACTCACACATGAACGACTTCCCCGCCTCGTGCGGTCTCGCGGCCGGCGCTGCGGGCGACCGACAGGATGTCGAGCAGCAGGGCGGCCAGGGCGACCACGGCGAGCAGGGCCAGGCCGAGGGCGTACGACTCGAAACTGCCGTAGATTGCTCCCATCATCAGCGGCGGCACGAACCCGCCGAGTCCGCCGGCCGCGCCGACGATGCCGGTGACCGAGCCGACCTGGTTGGCCGGAGCGACCTGTGCGACCAGGGCGAACGTGGCACCGCTGCCGGCACCGAGCGCGGCGGCCATGGAAAGGAACGCGATCGTGCCGACCGGTGCCAGGCCCGGGGTGAACGCTTGCACGGCCGCACCGACGAGGACCACGCCCAGGCTGGCGGCCAGCACCCGGCTTGGGGCGACCTTGTCGGACAGCCACCCGCCGACGGGGCGCATGATCACCGCGAGGACGACGAACCCGGCCATCCGGTTGGCGGCGTCGGCCTGGGCCAGCCCGTACGCGGTCTTCAGATAGGCGGGCAGGTAGACGGAGAACGCGACGTAGCCGCCGAACGCGACCGCATACAAGGCCGACGCCTGCCAGGTAATCCGCAGCCGTAGCGTCGCGCCAAGCCGGGCGGCGAGCGGGGCGGTCGGCACCGGCCGGTCCGGGGCGTCACGCATGACGAGCCAGGCGACGACCGCGTAGACGGCGAGCACCGCAGCGGTGATCAGAAACGGGGTCGCGGTGCTGCCGGCGTCGACCAGCTTGACGGTGGTCAGCGCGCTGATCGCGGTGCCACCCATGCCGGCACCGAACACACCGACGGCGAAGCCGCGCCGCTGCGGCGGGAACCAGGCGCTGACGAACGGGACACCGACCGCGAACGCGGTGCCGCCGATGCCGAGGAAGAACCCACCGATCAGCAGCGCTGCCAGGGAGCCGTGCCCGAGCAAGCCGAGGTACAGCACCGGCACGATGGTGGCGAGCGACACCAGCGGAAACATGAGCCGGCCACCGAACTTGTCAGTCAGCGCCCCGACCGGGATCCGGCCGACCGAGCCGACCACCACCGGTACGGCCACCAGCAACGCCTGCTGGAACGGGCTGAGATTCAGAGCGGCCGTGAACCGGACGGCGAGCGGGCTGAGCAGCGCCCATGCCCAGAAGTTCACCGCGAACCCGACCGTGGCCAGTGTCAGCATCAACCCCGGACGGCCGTTCGGGTGAGGGTCCCGTGTGAGGCGGGCCGACGAACTGCTCATGGAACTCTCCGCTGTTTCGACGTCGGTAAGCGACGGGCAGCCCGTGCCCATCGCTGCTGTCCACAGACCGGCCGCATCGCGAGGAACGGCCTGAAGGTCTGCCTCATCAGGTTCCCTGGGCGCAACCCACGCGAACAGGGACTTTGGACCCGCCCTGCCGGGACCCCTACCGACCACGTCGAGGCGGTCCGTCACCGGTTGGACCGTGCACAAGACATGCAACCGGTTCGCACCGCGACCAAACCCGGCTTGCACTCAACCACCGGACAGTCTGTGACCATCCCTCGAAACGACAGGCGGATGGACGGTGCCATGGCGGTGATCCTGGTCGTCGACGACGACCCCGACATTTTGGATCTGATCGTGTTCGTTCTGCAGGGCGCCGACCATGAGGTTCTCGCCGCATCCGGGCCGACACCGGCGCTCGCCCACGCTGCCAGCCGCGACCTCGACCTGGTCATCACCGATTTCCATATGCCGGACATGACCGGCGCCGACCTGGTGCGACAACTACGGAAGAGCCCCAGCCGTAACGACGTTCCTGCCATCCTGGTCACCGCCGCCGCCACCAAGTCGACAGTCCCTGACGGCCTGTTCACCCGCTGGATCACAAAACCATTCGCTCCTCGGTCACTACGCGCCGAGGTCAACGACGTGCTGGCCACCACACCCAATCCCCGTCGACTCCGATGACCGGGCACACGGTTCTTGCTCTTGTGTTCACCGCGGGGTCACCAGGTGAGGTGGGGTAGCGGCCGACCGGTAGCACCATTTCCCCGTCGCGGCCACCTCAGCTTCGCCGGCGATCAGGAGGTACATCGCGGCGCGCTGGGAGAAGATGCCCGTATGAGGGCAGTGCGGGTCCAGCCGACTGGTATCGAGCGGACTTTCCGCGAGGATGAACTCATCGTCACTAAGACGGACCCGAGAGGTGTCATCACCTACTGCAACGACGTCTTCCTGCGCGTCGCGGCGCTGGCTGAGGCAAGAGCCGTCGGGCAGCCGCACAACATCATCCGGCATCCGGACATGCCGCGGGCGGTGTTCAAGTTGATGTGGGACACGCTCAAGCAGCGGCAGGAGATCTTCGCCTACGTCCTGAACCTGGCCGCGGACGGCGCCCACTACTGGGTCTTCGCACACATCACTCCGTCGTACGACGCGGACCGCAACGTTGTCGGCTATCACTCCAACCGGCGGCTGCCGTCGCGGGAGGCCGTCGGCGAGATCCACATCCTCTACCAGAAGATCCTGGAGCAGGAACGACGCCATTCTACGGGCGATGCGGCTGTCGCTGCCGGCTCACGGGCGCTGCAGGAGGCGCTCTCGGACGTAGGGCTGCAGTACGACGAGTTCGTCTGGGTGCTGACCAACCGGCACACGCACTGACCCGTCGTGCTGCTGTCGGCTACCTCCGTCCGCACGGTTCAGGATCGGGTGATGACTGCCGCTGCCGGCAGCCGTGGGGTGGCCGAGGGCGCGATGCTGCTGCCCGCTGCGGCCAGCCGCAGCACCAGGAACGGGTGGCTGGTGAAGTTCAAGGCGGCGCGGATGCGGTCGCGGGTGGTGGCCACCTCGGCGACGATGCTCAGCGGCAGGACCGCGATCTGGGTGCTGGTCGCGGTCAGCCAGCCCGCGGACAGCGCTTCCCCGGCTCGCAGCCAGGTCTGCGGGAGATCGTCGGGTCCGTGCAGGACGGTGAACACCGCCGCCCGCTGCTGCGAGTCCGCGATGAGAGCGGCCCCGGCCCGGCGCAAGGCCCGGGCCGGCGCGGTCAGCAGGTAGGGATCCTCTGGCAGTGCAGTGGTGGGGATGCCGGTCCCGTCGGGACGGTTCCCACCGACCCAGCCTGCTACTTCCACCTGCCATTGCGGGTCGAGGGCTTCGACGTGGTGGGCGGCCTCGACCGCCTCCGCGAGCGTGACCAGTTGCCGCGGTGACAACGGGATGAGGCCGCATCCGTGGCTTTTGACCGCTTCCCGGATCCGCCGGACCAAGTCGAGATCGACCGGGGCGGCCGTAGCAGTACGGCGATCGGTTCTGCGGTGTGGCACCTGTTCTGCCAGCGCCACCGCATCCTGGTCGGCAAGCATGGTGCCAGTTACCCGCACCCGGGCCAGCAGGGTCGGATCGGCGGTGTCGGGTTGGCGCTGCACGGTCACGGCCTGTCCGTCGGCGGCGAGCCGGATCACGGCATGGTGCAGGGCTGCGCCGCAACTGAGGATGGCGAGCCGGGCGTCCGGGTCCGTGGCCGGCAGCACCCGTCGGGTGTCCAGCGACAGTTCGAGGGTGTTGTGATGGACGTGCCAGTGCCAAGGTTGGGTGTTGTGCAGCGACGGTGCCCGCGCGGCGAAGACGGCGGCGTTGGTCAGCATGCTGGACGGGTCCGGGATCATGTTCGTTGCCTTCCACGTCACGGGTTTGCAGGTCCTGACGGTTCTGGTCGAGCCGGCCTTCCCCGTTGCGACCACGTCTGGGTGAAAGCTCGTGCTGCCGCGTTGCTTGCGGGTTCGTTCCTCTGGCCGACGCTGTCGAGGCGGTTTGGCCGCTCACCTCCCCACGGGCCGACCGGTGATCCAGCACCGCTCGTGGGCGCTCATAGCGGGTCACCGGATCGCTGATCGGCGGGTACCACCGCGACCGGGCACGGGGCCTTGTCAGCGACGGTCACGACGACATCGCCGGTGCGGACCCGGCCGAGCGGCCCGCGTCGTTTGTCGCCGACCACGAGCAGGGCAGCGCCTGCACCGGCCTGGATCAGAGCGGCGGCGACATTGCCGTGCAACACCGTTGAGACGACGGGCACATCCGGGTAGGTGCGTTGCCGAGCAACGACATCGTCGGCCAGGCGCTGTACGGCTGCCTCCGGCTGCCGCTCGCGGTGGGTGAGAACATGAACCGCGGCGAGCGGCAGCCGATGCTCTTGCGCGAAAGCGAAGGCGAAGTCGACTGCGGCGCCACCGGCGGCACTGGCATCGACGCCGACGACCACCATGCCGGCGAACGATTCCTGCGGTTGTGGCGTTGTGTTGCGCACGATGACAGTCGGGCAGTGTGCACCGCGCAGGACCCGGCGGGAGGTCCTGCCGCCAGCGCCGACGACCAGCAGGTCAGCCCCCGATGATGCCTCGACGAGCCGTGACGAGGCGTCTCCCGAACGAATGGTCAGCCCAACCCGCCGACCGCCCAGTTTCCGGCGGCTGGCCGTGACAGCGCGAGCCAGCCCTGGATCCGTCAGTTCCACCTCAGCAGCCGTCGGTTCACCGTCACCGCGGTCCAGCATTGATCCCGGCGGGCAGACGTGCACCAACACCAGCCGGCCCCCGGACTGATGGCCCTGCTCGACGGCCCACGCCAGGGCATTCCATCCGCCGGCTCCTCCGACACCAACCGCAACTGAGCGACGCATCCTGCTCGCCCTCCTCGTTCGGAAACCGCAACCGGCGCCACCTCGGGTCTCAGCAAAGGGACCTTCCGGCGAACACCAGCGGTGACGTCCTTCACAGCTCACAGTGACCGCGCGGGGCGGTACTTGTTCAGGGCCGAAAGTCCCTCGGCGGCGCAACACGGCCGCCATTCACCGATATGGCGTACCGCACGGCCGACCCACCGGCATGCCGCGCACGCGCTCTGATCGGCGGCCTTCAAGGACTCGCTGGCCAGCCCTGCCCGATGCATCCGCCAAGGGGACGGTGAAGCGGTCACTGACTCCGGCGTGAGGGGATCGGCGTGCGCCCGCTGCGCCGCTGTATTCCTACTTGGGCAACGACTGCGGCGAAGGTGGTTCACGACGGCCGTGGCCTCGGCGACCTCCGTGGCCGCGACCCCGGAGTGACAATCTCGGACAGCCGGCCCAGGGGCCATCGACTCGCCATGGCCAGCGGCCCGCCGCCTGCCGTACACAGGACGGCAAATCATCGGACACTCGCCTCGCCCGGCGTGTCACTCACAAGATCTCGGCGCTGCACAGCCTGAGCTGCGAACACGACCGCACGGCACTGGCCACGGAATCGTCCTTTCGCTGCGAGCCACCGTGCGCGTCAATAGCATTCGATCGAGGTGCCATCGCAACGAGAGGACCACATCTGTGACCGCCGTTTCGGACAACCGGGCCACCCGGATCGACCATGAAGAAGTCGTGCGGCGGCTCGCCGCACCGGACGACGCCGAAGTCGCCGGCCTCGATGCCTGGTGGCGGGCTAACAACTATCTGACGATCGGTCAGATCTATCTGCAGGGCAATCCGCTGCTGCGGGAGCCGCTCAAGAACGAGCACATCAAGCCACGCCTGCTCGGGCACTGGGGCACCAGCCCCGGCCTGTCCTTCATCTACGCCCACGTGTCGCGCCTGATCAAGCAGACCGGCCAGCAGGCCATCTATCTGGCCGGTCCGGGGCACGGCGGCCCCGCCCTGGTCGCCGCCGGTTACCTGGAGGGCACCTACTCCGAGGTCTACCCCAAGGTGAGCCTCGACGAGGGCGGCATGCTGCGGCTGTTCCGGCAGTTCTCCAGCCCCGGCGGCATCCCCAGCCACGTCTCGGTGACCACCCCCGGCTCCATCCACGAGGGCGGCGAGCTCGGCTACGCGCTGGTGCACGCCTTCGGCGCGGTGATGGACAACCCGGACCTGCTCGCCATCGCGGTGGTCGGTGACGGCGAGGCCGAAACCGGGCCTCTGGAGGGTTCCTGGAAGGGCATCTCCTTCCTGAACCCGGCGCACGACGGCGCGGTCCTGCCGATCCTTCACCTCAACGGCGCGAAGATCGCCGGCCCGACGGTGCTGGCCCGCAAAGACCCGGCCGAGGTGCGCAAGCTCCTCGAGGGCCACGGGTACGAGGTGCTCGAGGTTGAGGGAGCCGACCTACCGGGGATGCACCACCGGTTCGCGGCGGTGCTCGCCGAAGCCTGGGACAAGATCCAGAAGATTCAGGACGCTGCCCGTGGCGGGGCGTGGGACGGCCAGCGGCCGCGCTGGCCGCTGATCGTCATGCGTACGCCGAAAGGCTGGACCGGGCCGGAGAAGATCGACGGCATCACGGTGACCGGCACGTGGCGCTCGCACCAGGTGCCGCTGTCCGGGGTGAAAGGCAACGAGGATCACCTGCGTGAGCTCGAGAAGTGGCTGCGCTCGTACCGGCCGGAGGAGCTGTTCGACGCCACCGGGGCCCCGGTCGAGCAGGTCCGCGCTCTTGCGCCGGACGGGGATCTGCGGATGAGCGCGTCCCCGCACGCCAACGGCGGCCTGCTCACTCGCGACCTGGACATGCCCGACTTCCGGGACTACGCCATCGGCGTGGACAAGCCGGCGTGCGGCAGGGCGGAGTCGACCCGCAAGCTGGGCGAGCTGATGCGTGACATCTACACCCGCAACCCGGACCGGTTCCGGCTGTTCTGCCCGGACGAGACCAACAGCAACCGGCTCGGCGCGGTCTTCGAGGTCTCCGACCGCGGCTTCATGGAATCGGTCACCGACGACGACGTGAAGCTGAGCCGTAACGGGCGGGTCATGGAGGTGCTCTCCGAGCACAACTGCCACGGCTGGCTGGAGGGCTACAACCTGACCGGCCGGCACGGCATGTTCGCCACCTACGAGGCGTTCGCCATGGTCAGCGCCTCGCAGACAGTCCAGCACGGCAAATGGCTGCAGGAGGCCTCGCATCTGTCCTGGCGGGCCAAGGTGCCGAGCCTGAACATCCTGCTCACCTCGACCGCCTGGCGCAACGACCACAACGGGTTCTCGCACCAGGGTCCCGGCCTGATCCAGGTGGTGCTCACCCAGCGCGGCGACGTCGCCCGGGTCTACCTGCCGCCGGACGCGAACACCCTGCTCTCGGTGGCCGACCACTGCTTCCGGTCGAAGTCGTACATCAACCTGATCGTGATCGACAAGCAGCCGCAGCTGCAGTGGCTCGACATGGACCAGGCGATCGAGCATTGCAAGAAGGGCGCGGGCATCTGGGAGTGGGCCGGCACCGACGACGGCAGCAGCGACCCGGACATCGTGCTGGCCTGCGCCGGTGACGTGGTGACGATGGAAACCGTGGCGGCCGCCCGAATCCTGATGGAGAAGCTGCCGCAGCTCAAGGTGCGGGTGGTCAACGTGGTCAACCTGATGACCCTGCCGCGGCCGAAGGACCACCCGCACGGCATGAGCGAGACCATGTTCCGGGAACTGTTCACCGACCACGTGGATGTCGTGTTCTCGTTCCACGGCTACCCGGGCGCCATCCACCAGCTGGTGCACGGCCGGCCGGACGCCGACCGGTTCCGGGTGCGCGGCTTCATCGAGCAGGGCACCACCACCACACCGTTCGACATGACGGTGCGCAACCGGGCGTCCCGCTACCACCTGGTGATGGACGCGATCAACAACGCCAAGCGGCTGCCGACCGGCGCTACCGACCTCAAGGCCTGGTGCGAGGCGCAACTGGCCAAGCACGAACGGTACGTCGTCGAGCACCTCGAGGACATGCCGGAGGTCCGGGACTGGTCCCTCGGCGACTGGGCCCAGCACTGACCGACGAAGACGGGCAGGTCCGGCGCCGAGGTTGGCACGGACCCGCCCGTGTCGTTCCCTGGGGCGCACTGTCAGATAGACCGCATAGTCCACGGGTGACGCGCCAGTCTTCTACGCGCGGCCCGCGGCTGCGGGCACCGCGCTCGCTATGGCGTCCGCTGGAGACGGTGATCCGTTCGTCGGCCAGCTGGGAGTGGACGGTGAACCACGTCGCGGCACCGGCGCCGGCATGACGACGCCGGCAAGCCGAGGATCATGGACCTGACGGTGAACCGTGTGGGGCCCTGCACCCGGATCGCTCCCTGGAGATGCGGCCGGTGACAACTGGTAACCGCGACTGTGAACGGCATGACTGCGCCATCGCCTGTTGTTGACCTCGCCGCTCTCGGGGTCGTGCCGGGTTACGTCGATGCCTTCGGCGTCGAGCGGACGCTAGCCGACTCGACCCGCCGCGCCCTCGCCGATAGGTTTCTGCGTAGCAGCATGCTCGCGACGGAGCCGATCGTGGCCACTCCTGGACGGCACCACCCCCGGTTGTACGGGCAGTTGCAGTACGAGGACGGTACGACAAGTCGGGTCTGCGGTGTCGTAGACCGGGTCGGCTACCACACGCTGACTGCTGACGACGGAACGGTGCATCAGGTGCTGGCCGCCGAGGAATACCTGCCGCAGCCGCCACGAACCTCTGGACTCGCGGTGCAGCTGTACGCCGCTCGCAGCCGTGACTCGTGGGGAATCGGCGACTTCCGTGATCTGGCCTTCATCGCCCGGTCAGTCGCGGCGCGCGGGGCGGGGGTGCTACTGGTCAGCCCGGTGCACGCAATGGCCCCCATTTGCCCCGCCCCGAACTCCCCGTACAGCCCGGCCAGCCGGCAGTGGCTCAACGTGTTGCACATCGCGCCCGGCGACGCTCCCGGCGCCGAACGCGTCAACCTGTCCGACCTGGCTGCGCAAGGCCGATCGCTCAACGCCAACCGACGAATCGACCGGGATGCTGTCTCCCGGCTCAAAGGGGAGGCGTTGGAGCGGATCTGGGCGGCTGTCCGTGATGAGGAGCCGGTTGAGTTCCGCGACTGGGCCACAGGTCATGGTG
The DNA here is from genome assembly GCF_040638955.1 of Actinoplanes sp. NPDC024001. NCBI lineage: Bacteria > Bacillati > Actinomycetota > Actinomycetes > Micromonosporales > Micromonosporaceae > Actinoplanes > Actinoplanes sp. NPDC024001. Next base: position 52,714 of record NZ_JBEZZB010000002.1, on the reverse strand, counting down.
ACGATCTGAGCTCGTTCGCGACCTGGACGGTGCTGGCGGAAACGTACGGCGGCGACTGGCGAGGTTGGCCCACCGAGTTCGCCCACCCGCTCGCACCGGCGGTAGCCGCGTTCGCCGCGCAGCACGCCGACCGGGTGCGCTTCCACATGTGGTGCCAGTGGGTCGCCGACCGGCAGTTGGCGGTAGCCTGCCGCAACGGGGCCACCATCTGCCTGGACGCCGCCGTCGGCTTTGACTTCGGCTCCGCCGACGCCTGGCTGCACCAGGATCTGCTGGCCCTCAACTTCGAGGTGGGCTGCCCCGCTGACCCCTGGAACCGGGAGGGCCAGCGCTGGACCCTGCCGCCATTCGACCCGCACGCCCTGGCCGCTGCCGGATTCGCTCCGTTTCGCAACCTGGTTCGCTCGGCACTGCGGCACGCCGGCGCCCTGCGCATCGACCACGTCATGCAGCTGTGGCAACTATTCTGGATCCCGGTCGGTGGCCGGATCACAGACGGCGCCCACGTGCGCTACCCGGTCGACGCACTGCTCGCGGTACTTCGCATCGAGGCCGGCCGCGCGGGAGCATGGATCGTCGGTGAGGACATCGGCACGGTCGCCGACGGCATCCGAGAGACCATGGCCGCAATCGGCATGCTCGGCTACCGTACCGAGATCGCCGGACGCTGCGCCGGGAATCCGGAGAACACCGTCGGCACAACCGGCACCCACGACCAGGCCACCATCACCGGCATCCTGACGGGTTCCGACCAACGTGACATGGCCCGCATCGGTAAAGCCTTCGACGCCACTGACATCGAACAAACGCGAGACCAACTACGCTGCCAGGCCGGCATCGAGGCGTCACAGCCGATCGGCACCAACCAAATACGTGCGGCGATCCTCGCCCAGTACCGGCAACTGGCGGCCTGCCCATCCCGCGTCGTGCTTGCCACGCTGGATGATGCCGCCGGAGTCACCGAGCGGCCCAACATGCCGGGCACTATCGACGACTACCCGAACTGGCGCATCGGCCTGCCCGCACCGGTCGAGGACCTGCTGAATGCACCGTTGGCCAACGACGTGATCGCCGCCATCAGCCGTCGGTAGCCGCCTGACACATCCGATCAGTCCTCGCGGGCAACCGTCACGGCGGCGACGCGCCACACGCGGGCGGCGTAGTCCGCCACCGTGCGGTCGGAGCTGAAAAAGCCGCTGCGGGCGGTGTTGAGGATCGACATGCGGGTCCAGCGGTCCCGGTCATGCCATGCCTGTTCGACCTGTTCTTGAGCGTCGAGGTAGGAACGGAAGTCGGCGAGGGTTAGGTATTCGTCCCAGCCGAGCAGGGAGCCGGCGACCCGCTGGCCGACGTCGCCGAAGGCGCCCGAGCCGAGGGCGTCGAGGGCGGCGCGCAACTCGTCGTCCTGTTCGTAGAAGGCGCGTGGGTGGTAGCCGTTGATTCGGGCCTGGGCTGCCTCGTAGGCGTCCAGCCCGAAGAGGAAGAAGTTCTCGTCGCCGACCCGGGCGCGGATCTCGATGTTGGCGCCGTCCAGGGTGCCGATGGTGAGCGCGCCGTTGAGCGCGAGCTTCATGTTGCCGGTGCCGGACGCCTCCTTGCCAGCGAGCGAGATCTGCTCGGACAGGTCGGTCGCCGGGATGATCTTTTCCGCCAGGGTGACGTTGTAGTTCGAGGGGAAGACCACCTTGAGGTACGGCGAGACCACCGGGTCCGCTTCGATCCGGGCCGCGATCGTCGCGATGAGCCGGATGATGTCCTTCGCCGCGTGGTAAGCAGGGGCCGCCTTGCCTGCGAACAGAATCGTGCGCGGCACAAAGTCACCGCCCGGGTTGTCTCGGATCCGGTGGTAGAGAGAGATGACGTGGAGCAGCTTGAGCTGCTGCCGCTTGTATTCGTGGAACCGCTTGATCATCACGTCGGTGAGCGAGTCGGGATCACCGACTGCCAGGTGCGCCTTGTTGGCACGTTTGATCGCCGCCCATCGGTCCAGGAACCGGGCGTCTCCGGCCAGCGGTTCCAGGCCGGCGAGCTGTTCCAGGTCGCGAATCCAGCCGTCACCGCCGAGACCCTCGGTGATCAGGTCGGACAGGCGCGGGTTGGCCAGCTTCACGAACCGGCGCGGCGAAACGCCGTTGGTGACGTTCTGGAACTTGCCCGGCCACAACTCGGCGAAGTCGTCGAGCACCGTCTCGCGCAGCAGTTTCGAGTGCAGCTCGGCGACCCCGTTGACGGCCTCGGTGCCGACCACCGCGAGATGCGCCATCCGGACCATCCGCGGCTCCTCGCCGATGATCGACATCCGCCGGAGCCGGTCGGTGTCACCGGGGAACCGGGCCTCGACCTCGCGCAGGAACAGCATGTTGATCAGGTAGATGATCTCCAGGTGGCGGGGGAGCAGCCGCTCGAACATGTGTACCGGCCACGTTTCGAGGGCCTCCGGCAGCAGGGTGTGACAGGTGTACGCGAACGTCTTCCGGGTGATCTCCCAGGCCCGGTCCCACTCCACCTCGTACTCGTCGACGAGCAGCCGCATCAGCTCGGGGATCGCGATCGTCGGGTGCGTGTCGTTGAGCTGGATCACCGTCTTCCCGGCGAACTCGTCCCAGCCCTCGTTACGCAGCCGGAACCGCCGGATGATGTCCCGCAGCGAACACGACACCAGAAAGTACTGCTGCTTGAGCCGCAGCTCCCGGCCCAGCTCGGTGCTGTCGTCGGGGTAGAGGACCTTGCTGATGTTCTCGGCCCGGACCGCCTCTTGAACGGCCTCGGCGTACTGCCCGGCGGAGAAACGGGACAGGTCGAACGACGCCTCGCTGGCCTTGGCGCTCCACAGCCGGACGATGTTGACGGTCTCGGTGCCGTACCCGGGGACCAGCATGTGGCTGGGCTCGCCGAGCACGATCTCAGCGGGCACCCACACCTTGCGGGTCGTTGATCCGGGAACCGGCTCGGTGTGTCCGTAGAAGCCGACGGTCTGCCTGTCGTCCGGGGCTGGGAACTCCCACGGATTACCCTGGAACGCCCAGTCGTCGGGGAGCTCGGTCTGCCCGTTCTCGGTGATGACCTGACGGAAGATCCCGAGGTCGTAGCGGATGCCGTAGCCGACGGCCGGGATGTCACGGGTGGCCATCGAGTCGACCAGGCAGGCCGCGAGCCGGCCCAGGCCGCCGTTGCCGAGACCCGGCTCGACATCCAGGTCCTCCAAATCCTCCAGACTGAAGCCGAGGGCCTTGACCGCCTCGGCGGCGATCTCGCCAGTGCCGGAGTAGAGCAGGTTCTGCTCGAGCTGCGCGCCGAGCAGGTATTCCGCAGAGAGGTAGTAGACCCAGCGGGGGTTGCTGGCGAACTGCGCGGCGGCGGTCCGCGCCCGCCGTTCGGCGAGCCGGTCGCGCACGGTCTGGGACAGCGTCTCGTACGCGTCCCGTGCGCTCGCCGACTCGACGGTCGTGCCGCGCCGGTAGTAGAGGTTGCTCAACAGGTCCTGCTGGAACTCGTCGGCGGTCCTGCCCAGTTTGCGTAGCCCGATGCCGTGTCGAAGATCCATGCCGCCATTGTGACCTTCCAAGGTTGCTGGCGATTGACGTTCACGAGGAGCAGTGCCATCGTCCCGGTAGGTCAACTCAGCAACCCAAGTCGCGGACAGCTCGGCCGGTGTTGGTGAAAGACCCGGCGAGCAGCACTCCGTGGGTAGGGTCATCAGTGACGGCGACGTGCTGGAAGTTCGGCCGAACCCCTCGCGGTGACGCCCCGAGTCTGCTGTGGCGTTCTCGAAGTCAAGGGCGCGGCGGCCGGACACCCCATGAGCCGGCCGTCCCTACGGTCGGCATGCAGACCCCTCCGCCGGTCGCAGAATCCGGCGGACCGAAACGAGGAGACCACCTGTGACCATCCGGGTTGGCATCAACGGCTTCGGCCGTATCGGTCGTAACTTCTTCCGGGCGGTTCTCGCTTCCGGGGCCGACATCCAGATCGTCGGCGTGAACGACCTGACCGACAACGCCACGCTGGCTCACCTGCTGAAGTACGACAGCATCCTGGGCCGTCTCGGCCACGAGGTGAAGGCGACCGCCGACGAGATCACCGTCGGCGGCAACACGTTCAAGGCGTTCGCCGAGCGCGACCCGAACAACCTCCCGTGGGGCGACCTGGGCGCCGACGTCGTGATCGAGTCGACCGGCTTCTTCACCGACGCCACCAAGGCCAAGGCGCACGTCGACAAGGGCGCCAAGAAGGTCATCATCTCGGCTCCGGCCAAGAACGAGGACATCACGATCGTGATGGGCGTCAACGACAACCTGTACGACGCCGCGCAGCACACGATCATCTCGAACGCGTCCTGCACCACGAACTGCCTCGCCCCGATGGCGAAGGTCCTGAACGACAGCATCGGGATCGAGAAGGGTCTGATGACCACGATCCACGCGTACACCCAGGACCAGAACCTGCAGGACGGCCCGCACAAGGACCTGCGTCGCGCCCGCGCCGCCGCCCTGAACATCGTGCCGACCTCGACCGGCGCCGCGAAGGCCGTCAGCCTGGTGCTGCCGGAGCTGAAGGGCAAGCTGGACGGCTTCGCGCTGCGGGTGCCGATCCCCACCGGCTCGGCCACCGACCTCACCTTCACCGCCGCTCGCGACACGTCGGTCGAGGAGGTCAACGCCGCGATCAAGGCCGCCGCCGAGGGCCCGCTCAAGGGCATCCTGGTCTACACCGAGGACGACATCGTGTCGGCCGACATCGTCACCGACCCGGCGTCCTGCATCTTCGACGCCGGCCTCACCAAGGTCATCGGTGGCAACCAGGTCAAGGTCGTCGGCTGGTACGACAACGAGTGGGGCTACTCGAACCGCCTCGTCGACCTGGTCAAGCTCGTCGGGGCCTGATCTGCCTTGAAGACTCTCGACGACCTGCTCGGCGAGGGTGTCTCGGGTCGGCGCGTCTTCGTGCGCGCCGACCTGAACGTCCCGTTCGACAAGGCAAACCCGGGTGTCATCAGTGACGACGGCCGCGCCCGCGCGGTTCTGCCGACCCTGATCGCCCTGCGTGACGCGGGCGCCCGCGTCATCGTCATGTCGCACCTGGGCCGCCCGAAGGGCGCGCCGGACCCGAAGTACACCCTGCGCCCGGTCGCGACGCGGCTGGCCGAGCTGCTCGGGTCGTCGGTGGTCTTCGCTGACGACACCGTCGGCCCGGAAGCCACCCAGGTGGTCGCCGAGCTGCAGGACGGCCAGGTGCTGCTGCTGGAGAACCTGCGGTTCAACGAGGGCGAGACCTCGAAGGACGACGCGGTTCGCGGCGCGTTCGCCGACCAGCTCGCGGCGTTCGCCGACTCCTACGTCGACGACGCGTTCGGCGCGGTGCACCGCAAGCACGCCTCGGTGTACGACCTGCCGGCCCGCCTGCCGCACTACGCCGGTGGTCTCGTCCTCAAGGAGGTCGAGGTCCTCAAGAAGGTGTCGGAGAGCCCGGAGCAGCCCTACGTCGTCGTTCTCGGCGGCTCGAAGGTCTCCGACAAGCTCGCCGTCATCCAGGCCCTGCTGCCGAAGGTGGACAAGCTGCTCGTCGGTGGCGGCATGTGCTTCACCTTCCTCAAGGCCCAGGGCCACGAGGTCGGCAAGTCGCTGCTCGAGGCCGAGATGATCGAGACCTGCCAGGAGCTGCTGAAGCAGGCCGAGGGACGGATCGTGCTCCCGGTCGACGTGGTGGCCGCCACCGAGTTCTCGGCGGATGCGGACCACGTGACCGTGGACGCCTCCGAGATCCCGGCCGACCGGCTCGGCCTGGACATCGGCCCTCGCTCCACGGCGCTGTTCGCCGAGGCGATCGCGGGCGCCAAGACCGTGTTCTGGAACGGCCCGATGGGCGTCTTCGAGCTGGCGCCGTTCGCCGCGGGCACCCGCGGCGTGGCCGAGGCGATCACCAAGATCGACGGCTTCTCGGTCGTCGGCGGCGGCGACTCCGCTGCCGCGGTCCGCACGCTCGGCCTGGACGAGTCCGCGTTCGGCCACATCTCCACCGGCGGGGGCGCGTCCCTGGAGTACCTCGAAGGCAAGACGCTGCCGGGCGTCGCCGCACTGGAGAAGTGATGACGACCCGTAAGCCGATCATTGCCGGCAACTGGAAGATGAACCTCAACCACTTCGAGGCGAATCTGCTGGTCCAGAAGCTGGCCGCAAGCCTGTCCGCCGAGCAGCTGGACGCCGTCGAGACGGTCGTGCTGCCGCCGTTCACCGACCTGCGCACCGTGCAGACCGCGGTGGACGGTGACAAGCTGGCCATCGCGTACGGCGCCCAGGACATCTCCCAGCACGCGTCCGGCGCGTACACCGGGAAGATTGCCGACTCGATGCCGGCGAAGCTGGCTGCAGCTCCGTGGTGCTCGGGCATTCCGACGCCGCCGGTGCCTCGGACCTGAAGGCCTGGCTCAAAACCAGCTCAAGACACAACACGTACGCGGTCGAGACCCTCAACGACATGTACTCAATGCGGCCGGGCGGCGAGCGCGCGGCGGGTCTCGTTCGCAATCTCGAGTTCCTCCTCGGTCGGGACCACGCACACAGCGATGGGTGACCCATCAACAGAGATGACAGGGGCGTCGGCCTCATTGCGGTTGCTATCAAGGAAAATGCCGAACGCCTCAAGGCCGGAGAGTGACTGGCTGCGGACAAGCGCTGAGTGCTCACCGATACCGGCGGTGAACGTGATCGCGTCCGCCCGCCCCAGGACGGCCAGGTATGCACCGACATACTCCTTGACTCGCCGGCAGTAGATGTCGAATGCGCGGCGGGCGGCCGGGTCATCAGCGTCCCGCCGCTGTTCGATCAGACGCATGTCGTTGTCACCGGTGAGGCCGAGTAGTCCGGATCGACGGGTGAGCAGCTCTTCGATCTGGTCGAGGGTGAGACCGGCAACGCGATGCAGATGGAAGATGACGCTCGGGTCGATGTCTCCGGTGCGGGTCCCCATGACCAGGCCGCTGAGCGGGGTGAGACCCATGGACGTGGCGACGCTGCGGCCGGCGTGGACTGCGGTGATGCTGGCGCCGTTGCCCAGGTGCAGGATGATCAAGTCAGTGTCCTCGACCGGTTTGCCGAGCAGGCGTGCAGTCGCACGGGAGACATAGGCATGGGATGTGCCGTGGAAGCCGTACCGTCGGATCCCCCACCGCTCGGCGATCTCGGTGTCGAGTGCCCACATGGCGGCCTCGGTCGGGATGGTGGAGTGGAACGCGGTGTCGAAGACGGCGACCTGGGGAACGGAGGGAAGCAGTTCGCGGCAGACCCGGATGCCGGTGACCGCGGCGGGGTTGTGCAGCGGCGCGAGCGGTATCAACTCGCTGATCGCGCTGATGACGTCGTCCGAAACGACCGTCGGCGCAGTGAATGTGACCCCGCCGTGCACTACCCGGTGACCGATTGCGGTCAGGCCGTTGAGGTCGACGGAGTCCATCAACTGCTGAAGAGCCTGGCGGTGGTCGGCAGGCCCGCCACCGGGTTCTCCGATCCGTTCAGTCAAGCCCTTCGCGGTGGCGGTATCGCCGTTGAACAGTTTGTACCGAACCGACGACGAGCCGCAGTTGAGTACCAGCACCCGGTCCATGCCGCCTCCGATCGATTCCTCCGCTCGCTTGCCTGGCGCGGCGTAGTCCCGAGCGCGGCGGCGCGGTGTTCGCACGGATATTGTCGCTCGTGTTCTCCGTGGTCGTGGCCGAAGTCCGCACCTTCCCGCAGTGCGACCCCTTGATCACTGCTCGGCCGGTGCACGGTCGGCGATCATGACCGTGCACCGGCCGATGCGATAGCACACTGAGTTAGAGACAGTCTTACGGATTCAGGCGATCGTCACGCGCAGCCCGCGGTCGGTGAAGTGTGCGGCGGCCGCAGTCAGCTGCTCGGTCGTGGGCGGCTCGGTGTCGGCCAGCGGGTAGCGCAGTCCGAGCTCCTTGTATTTGGCCACGCCGAGGCGGTGGTAGCCGAGGATGTCGACCTGCTCGACCACCCCGCCGTGTTCGACGCTGCCCCACCGGGCGGCCAGGTCGGCTACGCCTGCGATGTTGTCCGGGTCGTCGGTCAGGCCGGGAACCAGCACGAACCGGATTCGCATCTGGTTGCCGCGCTCGGCGAGGCGGTCGCCGAAGACGATGGTCGGGTGCAGGGCGACGCCGGTGACCTTCCGGTAGGTCTCCGGGTTGCTGGACTTGATGTCGAGCAGCACCAGGTCGGTGTCGTCGAGCAGCCGGTCGCTGGCGCGGACGCCGAGGAACCCGGCGGTGTCCAGGGCGGTGTGCATGCCCTCCTGCTTGCAGCGGCGCAGGTACGCCTCGACGAAATGGTTCTGCAGCAGCGGCTCGCCGCCGGAGACCGTCACTCCCCCACCGGACGCGGTGATGAACGCCTTGAAGGTGAGCATCTTGGCGACCAGGTCGTCGAGGGTGACGTGCTGGCCGTTACGGCCTTCCCAGGTGTCCGGGTTGTGGCAGTACAGGCAGCGCAGGTGGCAGCCGGCGAAGAAGGTCACGAACCGGGTGCCCGGACCGTCGGCCGCAGTCACGACATCCCACGAGTGCACCGACGCGACGAGTTCGCCTGGCGGGTGCGTCCCGACCGGGGTGATTCCCAGGTCGGGACGCTGGATCACGGTGCCGTTCACAGCGCGCCGTGGAAGGTGCGGGAGATGACGTCGGCCTGCTGTTCCTTGGTGAGCCGCACGAAGTTGACCGCGTAGCCGGAGACCCGGATGGTCAGCTGCGGGTAGTTCTCCGGGTGCGCCATCGCGTCTTCCAGGGTGGCCCGGTTCAGCACGTTGACGTTCATGTGGAAGCCGTCGACCGCGGTGTATCCGTCGAGCACCCCGACGAGGTTGCGGATCTGCTCGTGGCGGCTGTTGCCGAGACCGTTCGGGGTGACCGTGGTGGTCAGCGAGATGCCGTCCTGGGCGTGCTCGTACGGCAGTTTCGCCACCGACAGCGCCGCGGCGACCATGCCGTGCTTGTCGCGGCCGTTCATCGGGTTCGCGCCCGGCGCGAACGGCTCGCCGGCGCGCCGGCCGTCCGGGGTGTTGCCGGTGTGCTTGCCGTAGACGACGTTCGAGGTGATCGTCAGCACCGACTGGGTGTGCACCGCACCCCGGTACGTCGGGTACTGACGGATCTTCGCCATGAACGACTCGACCAGCCCGGCCGCGATCGTGTCGGCGCGGTCGTCGTTGTTGCCGTAGGTCGGGAACTCCCCGTCGACGGTGTAGTCGACGATCAGGCCACGCTCGTCACGGACCGGCCGTACGGTGGCGTGCTTGATCGCGGACAGAGAGTCGGTGGCGACCGACAGGCCGGCGATGCCGCAGGCCAGGGTGCGCAGGATGTCGGTGTCGTGCAGGGCCATCTCGATGCGCTCGTAGGCGTACTTGTCGTGCATGTAGTGGATGATGTTGAGCGCGTTGACGTAGGTGGCGGCCAGCCACTCCATCATCGTGTCGAACCGCTCGGCGACCTGCTCGTAGTCGAGGACGTCGCCTTCCAGCGGCGGCAGCTGCGGGCCGACCTGGGCGCCGGAGTTCTCGTCGCGGCCGCCGTTGATCGCGTACAGCAGGGTCTTGGCGAGGTTCACCCGGGCGCCGAAGAACTGCATCTGCTTGCCGACCGCCATCGCCGACACGCAGCAGGCGATCGCGGTGTCGTCGCCGAACCGGGGCCGCATCAGCTCGTCGGACTCGTACTGGATGGCGCTGGTGTCGATGGACACCTGGGCGCAGAAGCTCTTGAAGCCCTGCGGCAGCTGCGGTGACCAGAAGACGGTCAGGTTCGGCTCCGGCGCGGGGCCGAGGTTGTACAGGGTCTGCAGGTAGCGGAAGCTGGTCCGGGTGACCAGCGGCCGGCTGTCGGAGCCGATCCCGCCGATCGACTCGGTCACCCAGGTCGGGTCGCCGGAGAACAGCTCGTCGTACTCCGGGGTGCGCAGGAACCGTACGATCCGCAGCTTGATCACGAAGTCGTCGACGAGTTCCTGCGCCTGCTCCTCGGTGAGCCGGCCCTCGGCGATGTCGCGTTGCAGGTAGATGTCGATGAACGTGGAGGTGCGGCCCAGCGACATCGCGGCGCCGTTCTGCTCCTTCACCGCGGCCAGGTAGGCGAAGTACAGCCACTGGATGGCCTCACGGCCGGTGGTAGCCGGGCCGGAGATGTCGTAGCCGTACGAGGCCGCCATCTGCTTGAGCTCGGCCAGCGCCCGGATCTGCTCGGACAGCTCTTCGCGCCTGCGCACGGTGTCCTCGGTCATCGGCTGCGCCGCGCAGGCGTCCTTGTCGGCCTGCTTCGCGGCGATCAGGGCGTCGACGCCGTAGAGCGCGACCCGCCGGTAGTCGCCGATGATCCGGCCCCGGCCGTACGCGTCGGGCAGCCCGGTGATGAGGTGCGACTTGCGGGCGGCCAGGATGTCCGGGGTGTAGGCGTCGAACACACCAGCGTTGTGGGTCTTGCGGTACTTGGTGAAGATCTCCGCGACGGCCGGGTCGGGCGCGTAACCGTACGCCTTCAAGCCGCCCTCGACCATCCGCCAGCCACCGTTCGGGATGATCGCGCGGCGTAGCGGCGCGTCGGTCTGCAACCCGACGATCAGCTCGCTGTCCTGGTCGATGTAGCCCGGCTTGTGGCTGGTGATCGTCGACGGGGTGACCGCGTCGACGTCGTAGATGCCGCGCTCACGCTCGGCCGGAAACATCGCCGACAGCCTGTCCCAGATCCCCCGAGTCCGGGCGGTCGGCCCGGCCAGGAACGACGCGTCACCGGTGTACGGCTCGTAGTTGGCCTGAATGAAGTCACGCACGGCGATGCCGGCCCGCCATCCGTCACCGATGAACCCGCGCCACGGGTCCAGGCCGGCAACGGTGGTGCCGAGGACGGTTGCGCTCATGTCGTTCCCCCAGGTCGTGTGCTGACGGATTCGCCGTCTGCTCTTCGGTATGATCCAGCAGGATCTGAGCCCGGTGTGATGTACGCCGGTAGTACGGATGACCTCCTGGGTATTCAGGTTCCCCGACCAACGCTGCACCGAACAGGGCCTTTGTGCCCGCGGTAGTAGTGCGGACGCACCGGAGTGCCTAGCCAGTTGCGAGATGGCTTTCTTCTGCGGCAACGAGGCCACCGGCGGCGCCAGCGCACTCGGCACCAGCGTGCGCGAAGAGATCGGCGGCGTGGAAACCGTCGCCCAAGCGCTCGGCCCGGCACACGGCACTCTTGTCTCTCGCCGACCAGGCGGAGACCGCCGCGCTATTGCGGCCACCGCCCGTATCTATGACCCGGCGGGCGACCGCCCTGAACGGCAGAGCACTGGCCCGCACACTCGTAACAGGCGAATCACACCATAGCCGCTCAGCAGACGGCCAACCATCCGAAGGCCTCCGCCGTACCGGCGATCCGTTCGGCGAATCCCCGCCGCGCCGACGAGGGACTCATTATGCCGGTCGCTCAAGACAGATGAGTGCGGAATCCCGGCAGGCAACCCCTACGGGGGAGCTCTTTGGTGTAGGCCGCGTCGGCCTGCACAGGGTCGCAGACGATGTCGGGTGTGATCTTGCCTCCGATCGACCTACTGGCGGCCAATGCCGTCCTGCTGTGCGCAGTGGTCCTCGGCGTCGGGCACCTGCTCGGCAGCGTCCGGGTCCACGGCGTCGCACTGGGCGTCGCGGCTGTCTTCTTCGTTGGCCTCGGCCTCGGCGCCCTCGACGAACGGCTACGGCTGCCTGACTTCGCCGACCAGTTCGGGTTGGCTTTGTTCGTCTATCTCATCGGTCTGGCCAGCGGACCCACCTTCTTCGCCGCACTGCGCCGGCGCGGTCTGCGCGACAATGCCTTCGTCGCCGGAGCCCTCGCCGTCGCGGCACTGATCGCCGTCGCAGCCGCTGCCGCCTTCCACCTCAACTCGGCCACCGCCGCCGGGGTGTTCGCCGGCGCGCTGGTCAACGTGCCGGCGCTCGGCGGTGCCCAGGAGGCGCTGCGAGCCATCGCCCCCGCCCACGCGGCGGCCCTGGCCAACGACGCGGCAGTCGGAATGAGCCTGACCTATGGGTACGGCGTGGTCGCCATGATCGGTGCCCTCGTCACCTACATGATGTTCGTCCGGGTCGACTTCGCGCGCGAGGCCTCCGAGAACACGCACCTGGCTACTGCTCCGAGAAAACTGGTCGAACGAACCCTGCGCGTCACCCGAGGCGCCGGCATCGACATCCATGAGCTCACCAACGAACTGGCCCGCGACGGTGAGGCGCTACTGGTTCGGCTGCGACGCGGCGACCGCATCCAGCTGGCCGTATCGGTCGCCACCCTGCATTACGGTGACCTGTTGTCGGTCGTCGGTACCCGTGCAGCCACCAGGGATCTCGTCGCACGCCTCGGAGAGAAAGCCGGTCCGGCGCTGTCGCTGGACCGCAGCACCCTCGACTTCCGCCGGATCACGGTCTCCGATCCTGCGCTGGTCGGCAGGACCGTCGCTGACCTGGACCTGCCCCGCCGATACAATGCGCTCATCACCCGGTTGCGGCGTGGCGATCACGACCTGATCGCGACTCCCACCACCCGATTGCTTCTCGGCGACCGGGTGCGGGTGGTCACATCACACGACCGCATGCCCGCCGTGACGGCCTTGCTAGGCGACTCCGACCAGTCGCTGACCCGGGTGGACTTCGCTGGCCTCACCCTCGGTCTCGCGTTCGGCCTGCTGCTGGGCGCGGTCACGGTGCCACTTGCCGGTGCCGCGACACTGCGTCTCGGCCTAGCGGCAGGGCCGCTCATCGCGGGCCTGATCCTGGGCCGGATCGGACGGACCGGCGCGATCACCTGGCACCAGCCCCGATCGACGATCCTGGTCCTTCGGCAGGTCGGCGTCGCGCTGTTCTTCGCCGGCGTCGGACTCAAGTCCGGTGGCGCGCTCATCCACGGGTTCTCCGACGGTGGCGCCTGGAAGATGATCGCAGCCGGTGCGCTGGTGGCGGCCGGCACCACCGTCGCCTGCATCGTCGGGGGCAGGCTACTGCGCATGCCTCTCTCTTGGCTGATGGGTGTCATGGCCGGCATCGACACCAACCCGGCTGTGCTGACCTTCGCCGAAGACCGAGCCAAGAATGAGCTGCCGGCCCTGGCGTACTCGACGGTTTTCCCGGTCGCAATGGTTTTGAAGGTCCTCATCGCACAGCTGATGATTGTGCTGCTGCACCATTGACCTGACCGGTGGCATCATCGACATCGAGTCCGTGACGGGAACTGACGTACTCCGCCGATCCCGCCTCGATCGGCGGACCAGCGGTGGCACCGGTGGCCGGGCTGTCTCGACCCGTCGAGCGGAGCGCGTACGGATTACTTGTCTCTGGTCCGGCGGCTGCGTCCTCGGTCTCCTGCTGGCACAGCCTGGAGCCCGGCACATGGATGCGGCAGATTGCGGTAACGCGCCCGGGCTCAGGCACCTGCCCTGTCGTCATGCCGCACGATGAGGACCGGACTCTCGGCGTGGTGCAACAGTTGCAGCCCGACCGAGCCGAGCAGGGCTCCGCTCACCCTGCCGTGGCCGCGGCTGCCGACGACGACCAGGCGCGCCTTGCCCGACGCCGCGACCAGCGCCGCGGCCGCACCCTCCCTCGTCACCATCGCCTTGACCGGCACGGCGGAGTACTTCTCCCGCCACGGAGCGAGCTGCTCGTCGAGCCGGGCGCGTTCGTCGTTCTCCTGCTCGGACGTGTCTATGACGTCAGCGACGCCGGCGGCCGCCACCCAAAGCGGGACCGCCGGCGGGTATGCGCGTATCACCAACAGCGGCGCATTCCATTCGGCCGCCGCCGCGAAGGCGGCCTCGAGAACCACCTCCGCTGCCGGGTTCTCGTCAACCCCCGCGACGATCGGTCCTTCGGTACGGCCACGGACGACCACGACCGGGCACGAAGCGTTCGTGGCCATGCTCGCGCTGACCGAACCGAGCAGCAGACCGGCGAACCCGCCCCGGCCGCGGCTGCCGACCACGAACAGGTCCCCGCCGTGCGAAACCTCCAGCAGACACGGCACGGCATGCCCGATCAGCAGATTCGTCTGGATGGCGATTCCGGGCGCGACCTGCCGCGCTCGGTCGCGGGCGGTCGCGACGATGCCCTCGGCGACCTGACGCGCGATGTCGACGTAGTCGCTGCCGCCGCCGGGGCGTACCTTCACCCAGTCCCGTTCGTAGGCGTGCACGATGCGTAGCACCCCATGGCGCCGCTCGGCTTCGCGAGCCGCCCATGCCACGGCCCCGAGGCTGGATTCCGCGCCATCGGTGGCGACGATGATGGTTCCGGTCGTCATGTCGGACGTCCTCTCTATCACCTATCGATCTTCGAGCGCTTCCACGCTGACGATCAGGGAAGGAGACCCGCACAGCCCAGGCCGGAAGTCCCGACTGCGCTCGGACACGTTGACGCCACATCGATAATCACAACTTGGTCGACAGGTAGGCTTCCACCTCGCTGAGTTCCTGTGCCCCCGTGAAGTCGTCGGCGACCAGCGCGCGCTTGGACGCGGCCGTAGGGCGCGACCACCGCGGTTTGCCTGACGGCCATCCGCCAGCCGAGCATGACGACGCGGCGGCGGGGGGCGACCAGGTTCTGCGCGGCGCCAGAATCGGCGTCCAGACGCAGCGCCTTACAAGTCGTCAGGCGGCGTGCGCTAGCTCGAACGAACCTTTGCCCGAACGCTTGGCCGCGTACATGGCACCGTCGGCCCTGTGCAACAAGGCCGAGGCGTCACGGTCGTCGTCGGCCGCCATCGCCCCCGACGCTGGCGTGGACCGGACCTCGGTGCCGCCTTCGAGCCGGCACGGTTCACCGAGCGCCTCGACGATCCGGTCGGCGACGGCCGCGAGGTCGCCAAGCTGTGCCTGCTCGATCAGCACCGCGAACTCGTCGCCGCCGAGACGGGCGGTCACACCGGCCGAGCCGGCACTGAGCCGCAGCCGCTCTGCGGTCCGCATCAGGACCGCGTCGCCCGCGGCATGCCCGTAGGTGTCGTTGACCGGCTTGATGTCGTCGAGGTCGATGAGCACACCCACTCGACTGTCGCCTCGGCGTAGCGCGTCCTCGAGGCGTTCGAGGAACAAGGCCCGGTTGGCAAGGCCGGTGAGGCCGTCCGTGAAAGCCATGGTGTGCAGCCTGGCCGCCAGGACGTCACGCTCAGCGAGCAGTTCCTGGATGGCGACGAAAGACGTGAGGAACCAGCCGGACAGCGTTAGGGTGACCGCAGTCGCGGTGGCGGGCACCGCGACCCCGAGACGCGGGCTGCTCACCTGACCTCGTCACCGGCAGGTCCGGCCGGCCGCTGCCGCGAGTGGCGTGTACGCACCTCGTCCCCGTTCTTGCGATGCCGCGGGCGGCCTCGCGCACCACCCAGTTCAGCTTTCGCCTCAGTTATCGGCAGGCAGCGCCGCGGAATGAGAGAGAGCTCCGGCATTCCGACCGGCGGAGGAGGCGGACCTTGGCGCGACGCCACCGGCGCGTCCGACCAGGTACGGGACCAGCAAAAAGTCCGAGATCAGCCGCCCGACGCGACATGGGCCGACGAGCACCGCGTCCGGCCAGCCGCGCTGCTGCGTTCGCCCGTTAGAAGAAGTCACCGTACACATCGACACCCCGGGCATGCCACTGCTCAGCCTCATCCGCGTGATTGGCCCGGCAATAGTCGCCGATCGCCCGCAACACCGGCATCGGGTTGCGCTGCAGGTCGAGCACAGCAAGCCGGGCCAGAGTCACGACCGTGCTGCGTCCACCGCGGCTGCCTGAAGCATCCGGCGCGGCACGAGCAGTGCCGACGGCGGTGTACAGCGTCGGGGAACCAGCCCTTGCGGCCCGCCCGCCACCGCCAGACGACCCGCTGGGACGCCCGGCAGGTGCGTTCGAAATCGCCAAAGCCGGGCGGAACAGGACTCCCGGCCCGCCGCGGCGGGCCGTGCCGCCCTGCCGGCGGGCATCGGTACGGATGAGGCTGAAGGAAGGGAACGCCGAGGAGGAATCATGCGTACGCCAGCGATCGTCGTCGCAGTCGACGGCACCGAGCCCAGCCGGGCGGCAGTGCGTTGGGCCGCACGGGAGGCGGAACTGCGCAAGCAGCCGTTGCTGCTCACCCATGTCCTGGACTGGGATTGGGCGGGCACGCAGTACGACGTCGATGGCCGGCACTTCGAGACGGCCCGTAGGTTCGGTGAAAGCATCGCCGTGCGCGCGGCGCAGGAGGCGGCGACGGTCGCATCGGCGATCGAGATGGATACCGATGTTTTGACCGGCGACCCGGCGGCCCAGCTGATCATCGCCTCCGAAGGTGAGGACCTGCTGGTGCTCGGCAGCCGCGGCCGCGGCGGCTTCGCCGGCCTGCACCTCGGCTCGGTCAGTCAGCGGGTGGCCATGCATGCCGACTGCCCGGTCGTCGTGGTCCGCGGACGCACGGATGCCGGCAAGGGCCCGGTCGCGGTGGGCGTCGACGACAACGGCTCAGCCGATCGGGTCCTGGAAGCGGCGTTCACCGCGGCGCGGGCCCGCTGCACCTCGTTAACCGCGATCCGCTCATACCTGCCGTCCGTACTGGTCTACTCGGGGCATCTCCCGCCCGCTCAGGTGTATAGCCCGGAGCAGGACCAGGCCGAGCGGGCCAACCTGACCACGCAGCTGGCGCCGTGGCGCGAAAAGTTCCCCGACGTACCGGTGGAGATCCTGCTGTCGCACGACAGCGCCGCGGCGGTGTTGGTCGGCGTCTCCCGTGGCGCACAGCTGGTGGTGGTCGGCAGCCGCGGCCACGGCGTGATCGCCGGCACCCTGCTCGGCTCGACCGGTCTGCAACTGCTGCATCACGCCGACTGTCCGGTCCTGATCGTGCGGCCGCACGGCAAGCGGGACAGCGGGCGATGACCGTGCCCGGCCGGGTGGTTCCCGGCACGGATCCGGTCGACGCGCTGACCGCCGACGGCGGCATCGTGTCGATCCGGTCTGTCACGGCCGCGGACCGCTCGGCCGTTACCGCGCTGTACGAGCAGGCGTCGGCGGCCAGCCTGCACCTGCGGTTCTTCGCCCAACCCAGCGCCGCCACGCTGAGCGCCGAGGTGAGTCGGTTGTGCCGGCCGGAGTCAGCGCACCACGTGAACGTGCTGGCCTACGAGGGCGACGAGCTCGTTGGCGTCGCCTCCGCCGAGCGGTTCGGCGACCGGCCGCGTTCCGAGTTCGCTCTGCTGGTCGCCGACCGGCACCACGGCCGCGGCATCGGCACCCTGCTGCTGGAACACCTCGCGGCCCGCTGTCGCCGGTACGGCATCACCGAACTCTCCGGCGAGGTGCTGCCCGGCAACGTCGGCATGCTGCGCGTCGCGCGGGACCTCAGCTCGCAGGCTCGGCACCGTTTCGACCGGGGCGTGGTCGACGTGACCTTGCAGATCAGTAATGACGGGAGCACCGCAGCGGTCGTTGACGAGCGGGACCGCACGGCGGAACGCGCCTCGCTGCGCGCGTTGCTCAGCCCGTCGTCGGTCGCCGTGGTGGGTGCCGGCCACCAGATTGGCGGTGTCGGCCGGGAAACCTTGCAGTCGCTGCTCGACTACGGGTTCACCGGTCCGCTATACGCGGTCAACGGCCACGGTGACGCGGTCGGTTCGGTACCCGGCTACCGCAGCCTGCGTGACCTGCCGGGCCCGGCGGAGCTGCTGGTCATCGTCGTGCCCGCCGAGCAGGTCGCGGGGGTGCTCGCCGACGGTGCCGCCGTCGGAGCGCGCGCGGCCGTCGTGCTCAGCGCCGGCTTCGGCGAGGCGGGTCCGGACGGCCGTAAACGGCAGGCCGAGCTGGTACGGGCGGCCCGCTCCCACGGCATCCGCCTGGTGGGCCCGAACTGCCTCGGGGTGTACAACACCGACCCGCGGATCCGGCTCGCCGCGGGCTTCGCCCCGGCGCTTCCGGCCCGCGGCGCGTTGGCGGTTGCTGCTCAGTCCGGCGCGGTGGCCATCGCCGTGCTGGAGCACGCGGCCCGCACTGGCGCTGGGGTGTCCACCCTGGTCTCGCTCGGCGACAAGGCCGATGTGAGCGGCAATGACCTGATCGCCTACTGGTACGACGACCCGGAGACCCGGGCGGTCGCCCTTTACCTGGAGTCGTTCGGCAACCCGCGCAAGTTCGCCCGTACCGTGAGGGCCTTGTCGCGCCGCAAGCCGGTGCTGGCCCTCAAGAGTGGCCGTTCGGTTGCCGGGCAGCGTGCCGGCGCCTCGCACACCGCGGCCGCCGCGGCCCCGGCAGCCGCCGTCGACGCCTTGTTCGCCCAGGCCGGTGTGATCCACACGGAGAGTCTCGGTGAGCTGCTGGACGCCGCCCGGATGCTTACCGATCAGCCGTTGCCCGCCGGCGAGCGGCTCGCGGTGGTGAGCAACGCCGGCGGCCTGAACGTCCTGGCCGCCGACTCCGCGGAGCTGGCCGGACTGCACCTGCCGACAACTGGCGAAACTGCGCAGGATAATCCGCTCGACCTGGGCGCTGACGCCTCTCCGCAGCAGTTCGCCGCCGCAGCCGAGGCCGCCGCCAGCGGCGTCGACATGCTGCTGCTCATCGTGGCCTGCACCCGGGCAAACCAGCCCGCGGAAATCCTGGCCGCGCTCGGTGGCGTCGCTGACCAACACCCGGATCTGAGCGTCGCCGCGGTGGTGACCGGAGGCACCGGCCTGCCGAACCGGCTCGGCGCCCGTGGCGCACCCGTCTACGACCTACCGGAACCGGCCGTTCGCGCGCTCGCGCACGCCGCCTCGTACGCTTCCTGGCGGCGCCGGCCGCTGGGTGGCCGCGCCGAGCTGACCGGTATCGACCGGCAACGCGCACAAGCCCTTGTCGACAAGGCATTCGAACACGGACCCGGCTGGCAGACCTACGCCCGGACCGCGGAGATTCTCGCCGCGTACGGGATCGACGTCGTGCCCGCCACGCTCGTCCGTGACGCGTTCGCAGCCGCGGTGGCCGCCGGACAGATCGATGGTCCGGTCGTCCTGAAGTCGGCCGACCCGCGGCTGGTACACAAGAGCGACACCGGCCGGGTCCGCACCGGACTGAGGGGTCCGGCCGCCGTACGGGAAGCCTTCGACACGGTCGCCGCGGCCGGCCGCCCCGGCCAAGGCGTGCTGGTCCAGCCGCACCTGAACGGACCCGTCGAGCTGGTCGCCGGGCTGGTGCACGACCCGCTATTCGGATCGCTGGTGCTGCTCGGCCACGGCGGAACCTCGACCGACCTACTCGACGACCGGGCCCTGCAACAGGTTCCGATGACCGACCTGGACTCCGGCCGCATGTGGCGTTCGCTGCGCTGCGCCCCGCTGCTCACCGGCTACCGGGGAACCCCGCCAGTGGACACCGCCGCCCTGCAGGATCTGCTGCTGCGGCTGAGCCGGCTCGCCGAGGACCACCCCGAGATCGCCGAACTCGACCTCAACCCGGTGCTCGCCGGCCCGGACGGGATGCACGCGGTCGACGCCAAGCTACGGCTCGCACCCGTCGGCGGCGAACCCGACCCGGTGCTGCGGCGCCTGCGCGACCCGGGCTGACCGGTACGGATGGAGACGACCTGTCATGAAAGCGCTAGTGGTCTACGAGTCCATGTTCGGCAACACCGCCACGGTGGCCCGCGCGGTTGCCGCCGGCCTCGCCGGCACCTTCGACGTCACCCTCGCCGACGTCCAGGACATGCCGCCGGTGGCTGGTGCCGACCTGCTCGTGGTCGGCGCGCCCACCCACGCCTTCGGGATGAGCCGGCCCAGTACCCGCACCGACGCAGCCAAACAGGGTGACGTACGCGCGGGCGCCCAGCAGACCGGCATCCGGGAGTATCTCGACAACACGCCGGAACTCGCCGGGCTGCCGGTGGCCGCCTTCGACACCAAAGTGAAGATGGCGTTGCTGCCCGGCTCGGCGGCCGGCAAGGCGCTGCGGCGGCTGCGCGGTCTCGGCGGCCGCCCGGTCCTGTCCGCGGAGAGTTTCCGGGTCGTCGGCACCGCTGGTCCGCTGGTCGCCGGCGAACTCGAACGCGCCCAGCAGTGGGCGCAAGGCATCGGCGCTGCAAGCCCGCCGTGACCACCCACGCAGTCGAAGCCATCGGTCCGCCGCCCGTTGGCGCGCACCCGGCTCGACGGCCGGTCTGGTGGTCGGTCGGCGTGGCAGTTCAGTGCGGATGCTCGCCGAGTAGGCGAGTGGCCAGCACGGCTGCCTGGGTGCGGCGTTCCAGGCCCAGCTTCGCCAGCAGGCTGGACACGTAGTTCTTCACCGTCTTCTCGGCGAGGAACATCCGGGCGGCGATCTCCCGGTTGGTCAGCCCTTCCGCGACGAGTTCGAGGATCTTGCGTTCCTGGTCGGTCAGCCCGGCCAGTTCCCGGGGCTGTTCCACGCCGTTGCGGATCCTTTCGAGCACGCGCTGGGTGACCGCCGGGTCCAGCAGCGACTGCCCTTCGGCGACCCGGCGGATCGCATCCACGAGGTCGTTGCCGCGGATCTGCTTCAAGACGTAGCCGGATGCTCCGGCCATGATCGCGGCGAACAGGGCTTCGTCGTCCTCGTACGAAGTGAGGATCAGGCCTTTGATCGACGAGTCGACGGCGCGCACGTCGCGGCACACGTCGATGCCGCTGCCGTCCGGCAGCCGGCCGTCGAGGACGGCGACGTCGGGGCGCAGCGCCGGAATCCGGCGGGTCGCCTCCTGCGCCGAGCCGGACTCGCCGACCACTTCGATATCGCCACTCGCCTGCAGCAGGTCGATCAGGCCGCGGCGGACCACCTCGTGGTCGTCGAGCAGGAACACGCGAATCATGTGTACTTCATACCGTCCGGCAGTGGTTACCGGCAAAGAAGGTCCGGGAGGCTCTGTATAGCCTGTCGGTCATGGTTGAGCACCCCACCGACGGATCGCGGCCGGAGCCTCCCTCGTTGGGTCTGAGTCCGCTGTCGCGGGTCCGCCTCGACGAGTTGTTGCAGGAGATGCTCGACCGGGTCGGTGAGGTGCTCTCGAGCCGGGAACGGCTGCGGGCCCTGCTGGACGCGGTGGTGGGGATCGGCACCGACCTTGACCTGCGCAGCACCCTGCAGCGCATCGTCGAAGCAGCCTGCACCCTGGCCGGAGCCCGCTACGGCGCGCTCGGGGTTATCGGCGCCGACCGCACCCAGCTGGTCGACTTCATCACCCACGGCATCGACCCAGCGATTCACGCGAAGATCGGAGATCTGCCGCACGGCCGGGGTGTGCTCGGTCTGCTCATCACCGATCCGCACCCGGTGCGGCTGCCGGACATCACCAAGCATCCCGACTCGTACGGGTTCCCTCCCCACCATCCGCCGATGCACAGCTTCCTCGGTGTGCCCGTGCGGACCCGTGACCAGATCTTCGGCAATCTGTACCTTGCGGAGAAGCAGGGCGCCGCCGAGTTCAGCTTCGACGACGAGGAGATCGTCGTCGCGCTGGCCGCTGCCGCCAGCGTTGCGATCGACAATGCCCGCCTGTTCGCTGTCGCGCAACGCCGGGAACGGTGGCTGGCCGCCACCGCCGAGATCACCGCCGTGCTGGTCGGCGCCGTTCGGCGCACCGAGGCGTTACGGTTGATCGCCCGCCGTGCCCGCGAACTGTCCGACGCCACACTGGTCATGGTGCTGTTGCACGACAACGTGAACGACCGGTACACGATCGAAGTCGCCGAAGGCGCCGACCCGGGCTGTTCGGGGCTGGCCGGTAAACCCGTCCAGCTGGACGGACCGACCGTCACCGGGTTCGCGGACACGACGCACCGCACGGTGCCGGACCTGCAGGCCGTCGCCGACTGGCCCGGCCCGGTCCCGGCCGGCCCGGCGCTGGCCGCTCCACTGGCCGGTACCGACATGCCGCACGGCGTGCTGATCGTCGCGCAGCCGGCCGGACAGCTGTTCGGCGACGAGGACGCGGCGCTGCTGGCCGCGTTCGCCGGGCAGGCCGCCCTGGCGCTGGAACGGGCCCGAGCTCAGGAGGAACGCGAACAACTGGTGGTGCTCGAGGACCGTGAACGCATCGCCCGGGACCTGCACGACGTGGTCATACAGCGGTTGTTCGCCACCGGCATGCAGCTGCAAGGTGCGGTCGCCCACGCGGTACGCCTGGAAGCAGTGGACCGGATCAACACCGCGGTCAACGACCTGGACGCGACGATCCGCGACATCCGCCGGTCGATCTTCGAACTGCGGTCCCCGACCGGACCGTCATTGCGCGCCGACCTGCGCGAGGCCGTCGACGCGGCTGCCGCCGCCCTCGGTTTCCGGCCGGTCCTGGACACCTCCGGCCCGGTCGACAGCGCCGTCCCCGACGACATCGTCCCGGAACTGCTGGCCGTGGTCCGCGAAGCGCTGTCCAACATCGCCCGGCATGCTCAGGCCAGCCAGGCCCGGGTCAGCGTGCACGCCACGAACACCAACGTCACGCTGCGGATCGAGGACGACGGGATCGGCCTTGATCCGAGCCTGGCCCGCGGCGGTGTCGTCAACATGAGCGACCGGGCCGACGACCTGGGCGGCACCTTCGAGACCGGTACCGGTCCGAACGGGCGCGGCACGATACTGACCTGGCGCGTCCCGCTGACCGGCTGAACCGATGGTTGACTGTGACGTTACGTCACAGCAGACACTGGCCTGGTGCGCATCGCGGAGCTGGCGGACCTGACCGAGACGACCGTCCGGACGATCCGGTACTACCACCAGATCGGCCTGCTCCCGATCCCGCCGCAACGTGACGGTCGCCGCGATTACGACCTGTCGCACCTGGCCCGGCTGGTGCGGATCCGCTGGTTGAGGCAGGCTGGGATCCCACTGACCGCTATCACGGCGATGCTCGATGAGACACCGGCCGTGGCTACGGATGGCTCGGCGCCTGTTCTGACCGACCTGCGGGCGGCCGTGGACTCCGTCGACGTTGAGATCCAGCGGTTGCACGACCGCCGCGACCGGCTGCTGAACCTGATCGACGCGGTAGAACGCGACGGGCACCTGTCGCCGATGCCGGCGTCGATGGTGCGGTTCTACGACCAGATGTACGCCCGTGCCACCGATCCGCAGACCCGGCGGGTGATCCGCCGGGAACGTGACTTCATGGAGCTGGCGTTCTACCGCGGCGACATGCCACCGGAGTCAGCGGCCGTGTACGAGGGGTTCACCGACACCGGTCTCGTGGAGAGCTCGGCGTTGTTCGGGCAGATCGCTGAGAGGAATCAGCACGGCGACCATCTTGACCCGCAGGAGATGGACCGGATCGCGGCAGCGGTCGTCGGCCGGGTCGCCCGGCATCTCGGTTCCGACCTGCCGCGGCTGCTGCGAACGATTGACCTGAATGTCGCCCGCAGGGCGGTTGACCTGTATGTACGCCTCGCCGAACCGAACGAAAGGCGGATCGCCCAAGTGATCGGCGACGCGGTCCTGGCCATGATCGAGAAGGGACAGGCGGAGTGACAGAGCTGGTTGTCGACGTCGCCGCGCTGGTCAAACGGTTCGGCGTGTTCACCGCGGTCGACGGTCTCGATCTGCGGGTCGGGCGGGGCGAGGTGCACGGTTTCCTCGGCCCCAACGGTGCCGGCAAGTCGACCACGATCCGGGTGCTGCTCGGCCTGTACCGGGCCACGTCAGGCCGCGTTCGGGTGCTCGGTCATGACCCGGCCCGGCGCGCGGCCGAGGTCACCGCCCGGATCTCGTACGTGCCCGGTGAGGTCACCCTGTGGCCGAACCTGACCGGACAGGAAATCCTGGACGCGTTCGCCGGTCTGCGGGGCCGACGCGACGCCGACGCCGAGCGGCGCCTCGCCGACGCGTTCGCGCTCGACCCCCGCCGGCTGGTCCGCACCTACTCCAAGGGCAACCGGCAGAAGGTGGTGCTCGTCGCCGCGTTCGCCGCCCCCACCGACCTGCTGATCCTCGACGAGCCGACGTCCGGGCTCGACCCGCTGATGGAGGAGGTGTTCCAGCAGTGTGTCCGCGACGCGGTCGCGGCCGGGCGCACGGTCCTGCTCTCCAGCCACATCCTCGCCGAGGTCGAGGACCTCTGCGACACGGTGACGATCATCAAGGACGGCCGGCTCGTCGAGTCCGGCAGGCTGGCCGACATGCGGCATCTCGCCGCGTCCACGGTCACCGCGCGGCTGCCTGCCGAGCAGGCCGTCATGATCCTGCAGCAGCTGCGTCAACCCGGCGTCAGCGTCGACGCCGGCATCGACACGGTGCGGCTCGCCGTGCCCCGCGACCGGGTAGGCACCGTGCTGGCGGTCCTGGTCGACGCGAACGCCGACGACATCACGTGCACGCCGGCGGGGCTCGAAGACCTGTTCCTGCGCCACTACGAGGTAGCAGCCCGATGACACTGACCCGCCTACTCGTTCGCCGGCACCGGCTGTTGCTGGCTTCCTGGCCGGTGCTGCTGGTGGCGTTGTGCAGCACGATGACCGCCTACCAGGACACCTACGCCACCGAAGCGCAGCGGCGGACCGCCGTCGAGCTCGCTCAGCAGAATCCGGCGACGACCCTGCTGTACGGGCGGCTGCCGGATCCCGGCACCCCGGCACAGTTGTTCACGTGGGAGATCGGGGGGTTCGTCACGATCCTCGCTGCGATCATGGCGGTCCTGGCCGCGGTGGCGGTGACCCGCGCGGTCGAGGACGACGGGTCACTGGAGCTGCTACGCGGCTGCGGAATCGCCCCGTTGCAGCCGCTACGCAGCGCGCTGATCATCCTGGCGGCGATGGCCGGCGTGCTGACCACAGGCTGCGCGGCCGCGATCATGGCATCGGGCGGGCAGGTCGAAGGAATGACCGTGGCCGGCGCTGCCGCGTTCGGGGCGGTGGTCGGGCTGACGTTCCTGATCGTCGCCGCCGCGACCGTGGCGCTGGCACAGGTCGCGCCGACGGCCGGGCAGGCCCGGCTGCTGGGCTTCACCGTGCTGGGCGCTTCGTTCGCGGTACGCGCGTTCGCCGACACCGAGCACGTCGACGTTCTCAACTGGGTGAGCCCGCTCGGGCTGCGCGCGACGGTCGAGCCGTTCACCGACGACCGGTGGGCAGCCCTGCTTCCCGCGCTGCTCACCTCCGCGGTCTTGGCCCTCACCGCCGTGCGGCTATGCGCACGCCGCGAGTTCGGCACCGGTCTGATCCGCCGGCACGACACCAGCACCAGCCGGCTGCGCGTGCACACAACCGTCGGGCTGATCGCCCGGCTCACCCGGTCGTCGGTCCTCGCCTGGACCGTCGCGGTCGCGGCGATCGGCACGTTGTTCGCGACCATGGGTTCGGGCGCGGTCGAGCAGCAACGCGACGGTGAGATCGGCGGATTCCTCGGCGCCCAACTCGGCACCGGCGATCCCGCCGCTGGGTACCTCGCGTACTGCGGCACGCTCGTCGGAATAGTCGTGTCCGCTTTCGCGATCCTGTCGATCCTGGCCGCCAGACGGGCTGAGGAGACCGGCCTGACCGGCCTCGTACTGGCCACCGGCGTGCGCCGGTGGACGCCGGTAGCCGCCCACGCCGGTGTCACCGCTGCCGCCAGCGCCGTCATCCTCACTGTCACCGGTGTGATCAGCGCCATGATCACACCTGCCGTTCTGGACGGCGACGACATCGCCGTGCGCAGCCTCGGCTACACCATCGGGCAATGGCCGGCCATAACAGTCATGACCGGCTGCGCCACGCTGCTGGTTGGCGCGGTCCCCCGCCTGGCCGTGCTGGCCTGGCTGCCCCTGCTGGCCAGCAGTGTCCTGGCCATGCTCGGTGACCTGCTCGGCGTTCCCGAGCAGGTCCAGGACCTGGGTTTCTTCGGCCAGGTGCCGGACGTCGCCGCCGAGAACCCGCACGCCGGTGCGCTGCTGCTGCTCACCACGATCGGCGCGGTCCTGATCCTGCTCGGCACGTTCGCCGTCACCCGCCGCGATCTGCGGACCGAGTGATACTCGCCCGGCGACTCGAGTCAGCGAGCAGCGCTTGGTCGAACGGAACGGCCAGATGACTGCCGCCGCGCACGTACCTGGCGGCGTCATCCGGCGCAGCAAATCAGGTACAGACGGAATCTGGCAGAAGGACATCAGCCAGCAGCCGTCGCGGCGTGGCGGTGGTGGCCGGGCCGTACCCGACTCGAAGGACCATCTGAGCCCAAACACCCGCGCTGGTGTCGGTGAGCCGTTCGCGGACCTCCGGTACCTCGACGGACTGACAGATCGGTGTCGTGGCCAGGTTCTGCCAGGTCGCGGTGAGCAGCACCCGCTGCAGGGCCTGGCCGGCGGTGACCCAGGCGGTCCGGTCGTCACCGAAGGTGGAGAGCACCATGATCGTCGGATGCGGCTCGAACTCATCAGTCGGCCGCGGCAGGTGTGACTGCAGCTGTCCGAAGTCCCGGATCGGCATGCTCTCCATGGCGTCCCAGGGCCCGGTCGCCGTCGGCGGGACGCCGTCGTGCCGACGGATCCGCTGGGTGGTCCAGCGGGCCAACTCCTGTTCATAGCCCTCAGCGGCGCGTAGGCGCCGATCGGCCTCCTGCGACAGCGCAAGGA
This sequence comes from Actinoplanes sp. NPDC024001, assembly GCF_040638955.1. Classification (NCBI taxonomy): domain Bacteria; kingdom Bacillati; phylum Actinomycetota; class Actinomycetes; order Micromonosporales; family Micromonosporaceae; genus Actinoplanes; species Actinoplanes sp. NPDC024001. Next base: position 26,166 of record NZ_JBEZZB010000002.1, on the reverse strand, counting down.
TCTCGTCCCGGCTGGCTGGGTCTGCCAGCACCAGGCGGGCGTTTTCCTCAGCGGCGGCCTCGACCATGGATTCGATCGCGGCGTCTGGGATGGCGGTGCCGGCGAATGGGGACCGGTTGGTGTGCCGGTGCGGCACGGCTGCTGCCAAGCGTTCGATCATCGGGTCGGCAGCCGCCTGGCCTGTGGTGCTCACCCTGGCCACGAGGACCGGATCATCCTCGGCCGGAAAGATCGCGACGCTAGGCAGGTAACCGGCGGCATGCAGGCTCACCCGCAATGTGAAGACCGCGGCACCGACGCTGATCATCAACTCTCGGCCGACCGGATCGAGAACGTCGAGTCGCCGATCGGGATCGGCGTACACGTCAACGGTTCCGTCACCGATCCGGAACAACCATGGCTGACTGTTGTGCAGCGAAGGCGCGAGCATCGCTGTTCTGACACAGTTCTCAAGCACGTCCACGGTGGGTATCGCGGGCGTTTGAAGATCGTCGACTTCCGTGGTGAGGTCCACGGTCATCGCCTCCCGGTCTCTCGTTCTGCGCGGAGGCGTGTCAGGCACCGTCCGGCGGGCTGCGGTCCGCCGCGCACGGCCTGCGCTGGCGCCACCGCCGTGTCACTTCAAGTATTCGATATCGTCCTGTTCACCGGGCCGTTTTCAGTGCCAGCCGGCTGGAACGTTGTCGTCGTCGGCAGTCACGGGCGTTCTTTCGGCCCCTCCCGGGCCATAACGTCCGCCTGTACGCGTGAGGCGCCTCCCGCTCGCGACCAGTCCAGATTGCCCGCCGCTTGCAGCTCCGGCTGCAGCACCTCACGCAGTCGCTCCCATGTACCGGCAGCGTTCCACTCTGCCAGGCGGCGCCAGCAGGTCATCCCTGAGCCGAAGCCGAGTTCCTTGGATAGAGACTTCCATTGGATCCCGGTGTGCAGCACGAAGAGGATCCCGCACAGGACCTGCCGGTCCGGCAGACGCTCCCGCCCCGGGCTACGGGCTCGACGCGGCTTGTCCGGCAGCAGCGGCTCGATCCGATGCCATAGGTCGTCCGAAAGGATCCACAGCGGCGGTGCCTCACGTTCCACCTCACCGACGATGGAAGATCACTGCAAGCTACACACTCGAACCGGTTCGCCTCACCACATCGTGTGTAGGGTTCCTCGTTCAGGATCACCTCCGCATACACGGTCAGCCGACCGGTCGATCCCTTCGTCCGGCGGATATAACGGTGTCATTGGCCGCGCAATCCGCCAGTTGGCGCGTTGCACCCACACGGTGAAGCACGTGGTCCCCGCGCTGCCCACTCTCAGCCGGCACCGGCCGAGAGAGCGGATCACGTGGTCGAGGTTCAGGCCGTGGCCTTCGTGCGGTTGCGGAGGATGCGGCGGACGCCGAGCATCGCGGTGCCGACACCGGCGCCGGCGACGAGGAAGCCGAGGAAGAGGAACAGGAAGATCGGGCTCAGTCCGAGAGTCTCCGCCTCGGCTCCGAGGACGGTGCCGATGAGGAAGCCGAAGAGCGGGCCCAGCACCGCCACTCCGCCACCCAGGATGACCAGCCAGACGCCAGGGGCCACCGGGGTCAGCTGGATCGGGCGACCCTTTTCCGGGCCGGAAGCCACATCATTGGGCATCATGCGTCCTTTCCGTAGCTTTGATCACGGGCGAGGCGCCGTTGACGCCGCGCGTGGCCGGCCCACGGATCGCGTCGAGGAACGGGCCGATGATGTCGATCGGCAGGGGAAACACGACCGTGGAGTTGTGGTCGGCACCGAGCTCGAGCAGGGTCTGCAGGTAGCGCAACTGGAGGCTGGCCGGGCTTTCGCTGAGCGTCTTCGCGGCGTCGCGCAGTTGCGCCGAGGCCTGGAGTTCGCCACGGGCGCTGATCACCTTCGCCCGGCGCTCCCGCTCGGCCTCGGCCTCGCGCGCCATCGCCCGCTGCAGCGCTTCAGGGATCTCGACGTCCTTGATCTCGACGACCTCGACCTTGATCCCCCAAGGCTCAGTCATCGCGTCGATCGACTTCGCGAGATCCTCGTTGAGGTCTGCCCGATGGGCGAGCAGCGTGTCCAGCTCCGCGCGACCGACCACCGATCGCAACGTGGTCTGAGCGATCTGGGAAGTAGCAACCGCGTGGTTCTCCACCGACATCACCGATTTCACCGGGTCCACCACCCGGAAGAGAACGACGGCATTGACGCGAGCCGGCACGTTGTCGCGGGTGATGACCTCCTGCGGCGGAATCGTCAGCGTGACCACTCGAAGATCAACTCTGATCAGCTTGTCCAGGCCCGGCACCAGGACCCTGATACCCGGGCCCAGCGGCTCCCGCAGCCGTCCCAGCCGGAACGCCACGCCGCGTTCGTACTCTTTCAGCACCTTCAGCGAGACAGCGGCCAGGACGAGCAGTACCGAAACGACGACGACACCGATGATCATCTTGCGGCCTCCGTTCCTGGTTCACGTCGGTCGGATCCGTAACGTGAGCGTCTGCGGGCCACGGCCGGTGCGGCCGCTGCCCGCTCGGCGACCGGGTCATCGAGTGAGCGGGAAACGATGCCCTCGGGGATGAACACCGCGTTGCGGCGCAGGTGGGACCAGAGCGGCACGCTGAGCAGCACTGCCACAACCATGGCCGCGGCCAGGACCAGCAACGCGTCAGGTCCGGGGCCGGTGAGTGCGGCGCCCAACGGCCACACCAGGCCGAGGACCACCACGGCGCAGGCAATCCCGCGGTGGAAGCGGGCAGCTTCGGAGGCCGGCCACGAGTCGATCGAGCGCTGGATCTCGCGCCCGGTGGAGGATGTCGTGCAGGTGTTCTTGACCGGGCAGGCGTTGCAGATCGCCGGAGTGCCGCGGTAGCGCATCACACGGTTTTCCGGGTCGAAGGATTGCGGCCACAGCCACTGGTCCTGCGGGCACCGCCACGCGTCGTGGTCCTTGTGGTAGGCGAATCCGCCGGACATGCCGCCTTCGGAGACCGACGCTGCTCGGCGCGCCAGCGCGTCGATGACGTATGCAAGCCCGACAACGGCCACGCAATAGCCGGATGCCAGCCAGGCCTCCACCCCGACGGCGGAGGCCGAGAACCCGGTCACGGCCCTTCCGCCTCCTCACGAAGGTCGGAGGCGTAGCGGCTACGCGATCGGCGCAGCCCACCCTCGGCGCCGGCACTGCTCATGGCCGGAAGACCGGTGCGGTCCTGCGCGGCCTCAGCGGTCTCCTCGACGTAGAGCGTCTCCGGTGGCAGCTCGGTCGCCGTCGGCTTGATGCCGTGGCGGATGCCGAGATACGTGATCCACAGGAACGGCAGCACCCCGCCGATGATCAGGATGAGGTCGCCGGGCATCCGCATCCATTCGAGGAAGGCGTTGCCCGGTTCGGTGATGTAGCCGAGCGTGCGTGCCTCGAAGTACCCGTCGTTGACCGAGTGCCACAGTTGCAGGATGCCCAACGGCAGCAGGGTCACGAACACCATCCAGGCCAGCCCGATGTTGAGCGACCAGAATGAGATCTTCGCCAGTTTGTCCGGCCATTTCGACGCGGGAACGATGTAGCGCAGCGCGAAGAGCGCCAAGCCGACGGCGAGCATGCCGTAGACGCCCATCATTGCGCCGTGTCCGTGGTTGGCGGTCAGCGCTGTGCCGATCTGGAAGTACGACACGAGCGGCAGGTTGATCAAGAAGCCGAAGACGCCCGCGCCGACGAAGTTCCAGAAGCCCACGGCGACCAGGAACATCACCGCCCATCGGTGCGGGAACGGCGCGTTGCTGCGGGCCTGCTGCCGGGAGCCCAACTGCAGGAAGGTCCACGCTTCGACGGTCAGGAAGGTCAGCGGGACCACCTCGAGAGCCGAGAAGAACGCGCCCAGCGCCATGTGCTCCACCGGTGTGCCGGAGAAGTAGAGGTGGTGCATCGTCCCGATCACGCCGCCCGCGGAGTAGAGGATGACGTCGAGGAAGATGATCTGGATGGCGATCCGGCGCCGGACCACTCCGAGCATCACGAAGATGTAGGCCACCATCACCGTGGTGAACAGCTCCAGGAAGTCCTCCACCCACAGGTGTACGACCCAGAACCGCCAGAACTCCGCCACGGTCAGATGGCTCTGCGCTGACGCCAGCATGCCGACCGCGTAGAACGCCGGGATCGCCAGGCCGGCGTAGAAGAACAGCCATGGCATGTTGAGCCGGTGCTCGGTCCTCAGCCGGGATCGGATCCCGCGATAGACGATCGCGATCCACAGGAACAATCCGATCACCAGCAGCGCCTGCCAGAATCTCGGCAGGTCCAGGTATTCCCACTGCTGGTCGAAGAAGATCGACCCCTTGGCCCAGTCGGCGCCGAAGATGCTGATCGCTTCCCCGGTCATGGAGCCGACCACCACGATCACCAGCGCACCGAGCAGTCCCCATGCCAGCCAATGCTGCCGGCGCGGTTCCCGGCCTGCGATGATCGGCGTGAGGAACACGCCGGCCGCGAGGAACGCTGCCGCCGTCCAGAACAGCGCCAGCTGTACGTGCCAGGTGCGAGCCAGGTTGAACGGCAGCACCTGCGCGAGATCGATGCCGAAGAACGTGCTCAGATCGGCGCGGTAATGCTCGATGGCCCCGCCCAGCAGAGACTGCACCAGGAAGAGCGCGGCCACGACGAAGAAGAACCACGCGGTCACTTTCTGTGCCTTGGTGATCTGGACCTCGCCGGGCTGACGGAACGCCAGGCTCGGCTGCTCGGAGGCGTGCCAGCCGATAGTCCGGCTCCAGCGCCCGTACAACGCGAACAGCGCGCCGAGGCCGACCAGCAGAGCCGTCAGCGACAGGCCTGACCAGACCACGATGTCGGCGGTCGGGGTGTTGTCGACGCGTGGTTCGGGCGGCCAGTTGTTGGTGTAGGAGTAGCTATGCCCGGGCCGCTCCGCGGCGCTCGCCCAGGCCGTCCACGAGAAGAACGCGGTCAGCTCGTGGATCTCCTGAGGGTCGGTGATCACCTTGGGCAGGAGACCGTACTTCGTGCTGTCGGTGCCGAAGAAGTCGGCGTAATGCCTGGTAGCGGCCTCGAAGGCAGCGACCTGCTCGGCGGTGAAGGCGAGGCTGCCGGTCGCCTCGTCGTACCGGTTCTCGCGCAGCATCCGTTTCGCTGCCTCGGCGGGCTCCTGCTGTCCGGAGACGGCGAGACCGTCCCTGATGTGCTCGGCCGAGATGCGCAGATACTCGGCGGTGTAATCCGGACCGAGGTAGGCGCCGTGCCCCATCACGGAGCCGTACTGCTGCAACCCGCGGCGCAAGAAGGTCTGCTGCCCGGCCGTCACCTCCGCGCCGGTGTAGAGCACTTCACCGCTCGGGCCGGTCACCTGCTTCGGTAACGGCATCGAGTCGGTGTAGGTCCTCAGGGCCAGCATGCCCATGACGAAGAAACCGAAGACCATGACCAGGGCAACGCCCTGGACCCATCCCTTCGAGAGGCGCAACTCCGCACGGTCGGAGCCCTTTACCCGCGCTTGATCAGACACCAGTCGGCCCTTCGTCGCACCAGCGATCGACCCGACCGTAGCGAGAAGTCAGATGCCGCGGACGAAGAAGCGGTTCTTACCCTCGAACGTACGAATAAGCAGCATTTGAAACCAAACCGGCCGATCTTGATTCGCCGGGTCGGGCGGGCGCCGGATGGCCTCATGCGTGCGGCCACCCGGCGCGAGGTCAGCCGTGTGTTTCGTCGTGGCCGGTGCCGTAGTAGGCGGCGCGCATGAGTTCCTGCATGTCGTCGAGCATCGGCATCCGCGGGTTGGCCGGCGCGCATTGGTCCTCGTAGGCGTTGAGGGCCTGTTGCGGCAGGGAGGCGAGGTACGCCTTCTCGTCGACGCCGATCTGGGAGAACGACGATTCGATCCCGACTGCGGTCCGTAGCCGTTCGACCGCCGCGGCCAGCGCCTCGACCGCCTCGGCCGGGTTGGCGGCCGGCAGTCCGAGCATGCCGGCGATGTCGGCGAACCGCTGCGGCGCCTTGTAGTTCTCGTACTTGGGCCAGCCGGACAGCTTCGACGGCGGGGTGCCGTTGTAGCGGATAACGTGCGGCAGTAGCACCGCGTTGGTGCGGCCGTGGGCGATGTGGAAGGTCGCGCCGAGGGTGTGCGACATGGCGTGCACGATGCCGAGGAACGCGCTGCCGAACGCCATGCCGGCGATGGTGCCGGCGTTGTGCATCCGCTCTCTCGCCTCGGTGTCGCCGTGCACCACCGACTGTTCGAGGTTGGCGAAGATCAGCCGGATGGCGTGCAGGGCGAGACCGTCGGTGAAGTCGTTGGCGTACACCGACACGTACGACTCGATGGCGTGGGTGAGTGCGTCGAAGCCGCTGTCGGCGGCGATGGCCCGCGGCATGCTGGCGGTCAGCATCGGGTCGACGATCGCCACCGTCGGCGTGAGCGCGTAGTCCGCCAGAGGGTATTTCTTGCCGGTGCGGTGGTCGGTGATGACCGCGAACGGGGTCACCTCCGCGCCGGTGCCCGAGGTCGTCGGCACGCAGACCAGGCGGGCCTTCTCGCCGAGGTTCGGGAAGGCGAACGCCCGCTTGCGGATGTCGAAGAACTTCTCCCGCATGTCGTCGAAGTCGACTTCGGGGTGCTCGTATTTGAGCCACATCACCTTCGCGGCGTCCATGGCCGAGCCACCGCCGAGCGCGATGATCGTGTCCGGGCGGAACGAGCGCATCAGTTCGGCGCCCCGGTCGACGGTGGTCATCCGCGGTTCGGGTTCCACGTCGTCGATGATCTGCAACGCGACCTGGTTCGGGCGCCGCTGCAGGACCCGGTTGATCCGGTCGACGAAGCCGAGCCGGGTCATCGTCGCGTCGGTGACGACGGTAACGCGGTGCACGTCGGGCATGTCAGCGAGGTAGCGGATGGCGTGCGGCTCGAAGTAGATCTTCGACGGCACCTTGAACCATTGCATGTTGTTGGTGCGCCTGCCGATCCTCTTGACGTTGATGAGGTTGACCGCCGACACGTTGTTCGACACCGAGTTGCGTCCGTAGCTGCCGCAGCCCAGCGTCATCGACGGCAGGAACGCGTTGTACATGTCGCCGATGCCGCCCTGCGAGGCCGGCGAGTTCCAGATCACCCGGACCGCTTTGACCCGCTTGCCGAACTCGACGACCAGCTCCTCGTCCTCGGTGTGGATCGCCGCGCTGTGCCCGAGCCCGTGGAACTCCACCATCTCGGTCGCGGCGCGCAGGCCCTCATCACGCGACCGGACCCGCAGCACCGCGAGGACGGGGCACAGCTTCTCCCGGGTCAACGGCTCGTTCGGGCCGACCTCGCCGACCTCGGCGAGAATCACCGATGTCTTCGGCGGCACGCTGAACCCGGCGTGTTCGGCGATCCAGGCCGCCGACTGGCCCACCACGTCCGGGTTGAGCTTCGCTCCGCTGCACGCGGTGCCGTAGGCGGCGGTGCCGAAGATGAACTCTTCCAGCATCCGCTTCTCGTCGGCGGAGGCGACGTAGGCGTGCAGGGAGCGGAACTCGTCGAGGGCGGCGTCGTAGATCTCGTCGTCGATGATCGCGGCCTGCTCGGAGGCGCAGATCATGCCGTTGTCGAAGGATTTCGACAGCACGATGTCGTTGACGGCACGCTTGAGTTTGGCGCTCTTCTCGATCCAGGCGGGCACGTTGCCGGCGCCGACGCCGAGGGCGGGTTTGCCGGCCGAGTACGCCGCCCGGACCATGTTGTTGCCGCCGGTAGCCAGGATCGTGGCGATGCCGGGGTGGTGCATCAGCGCGGTGGTCGCCTCGACCGACGGGTGCTCGATCCACTGGATGCAGTTCTCCGGCGCTCCGGCCGCGATCGCGGCGTCCCGGACGATCCGCACCGCTTCGACGCTGCACCGCTGCGCCGCCGGGTGGAACGCGAACACGATCGGGTTGCGGGTCTTCAGCGCCAGCAGCGCCTTGAAGATCGCCGTGGAGGTCGGGTTGGTGACCGGGGTGATACCCGCGACTACACCGACTGGATCCGCGATCTCGGTGATGCCGCTGATCTCGTCCTCGCTGATCACACCGACGGTGCGCAGCTTCGCCATGCTGTGCGTGACGTGCTCACAGGCGAAGATGTTCTTGACCGCCTTGTCCTCGAAGACGCCACGGCCGGTCTCCTCGACCGCGAGCTTCGCCAGCACGGCGTGCCGGTCCAGGGCCGCCACCGACGCCTTCTTGACGATGTGGTCGATCTTCTCCTGGTCGAAGGCGTCGTAGTCGGCCAGCGCCTTCAAACCCGCGGTCACCAGGGCGTCAATCATGATGGAAACGTCGGACGGTGCGGCGGTCTGCTGATCCGCGGTCATGCTCTCGTCACCTCGGCTGTCGTCGGTACTTTCGGCTCTCGCGTGTGCTCGCTTCCCCGCCGGGCAGGTGCTCCTTTCGAGCATGTCCCGCAGGCGCCGGTCGGACCCGCCGTATCGATCAATACTGAGATGCGGTTCCCGACACCTTCAGCCTGGTCGATCATCGATCTCGATGCCCGAGTCGCCGGTCCCGGCGCAACAGGCCACAAGTCCCGGGTTCGCGCCGGGTCACTGCCTGTTGACGGCCGGGTGGCGGGTGGCGTCGCGGACCGCCGCGGGCGCCTGCTGGGCGGCGGGGGCGGGGCCGCGCCGGCGGCGGTAGACGACGTACGGGCGCCACAGGTACGCCATCGGCGCGGACCACACATGCACCAGGCGGGTGAACGGCCAGAGCGCCAGGAACAGGAACCCACCGAGGGCGTGCAGTTGGAAGACCAGCGGCGCCCCGGTCATCAGCGCGGGATCCGGCTGGAACCAGAAGATGCCCCGGAACCAGACCGCGATCGTCTCCCGGTAGTCGTATCCCTCGCCGAACAGGTTGATCACGACGGTGCCGCTCATGCCGAGCACCACCATGGCCGCCAGCGCCACGTACAAAACCTTGTCCATGGTCGTGGTGACCTTCCGGACCCGGCCGCTGACGACGAAACGGCGCGCGATCAGCAGCGCCAGGCCGGCCACCAGCATCACGCCGGTGACCGTGCCGCCGGTGACCGACACCACGTGATAGGTGTGCTCCGAGATCCCCAGTGCTTCCGTCCACGAGGCGGGAACCAGCAGGCCCATCGCGTGCCCGCCGATCACCCCGAACGCGCCCAGGTGGAACAGGGGCGAGCCGAGCCGCAGCAGGCGGTTCTCCAAGAGCTGGCTGGTGTGGGTGGTCCAGCCGAACTGGTCGTGCCGCCACCGCCACACGTGTCCGGCCACGAACACCGCCAGGCAGGCGTACGGGATCACGACCCACAGCAGAACGTTCATCTCGAGGCCTCCGCGGGTGAGCAGGCGGGGTAGGCGGACAGGTCGGGTCCGAGGCCGATCGTGTCGAGGCCGACGGTCTCGACCGGTGGGCCGTCGAAGGCGAGGGCGGCGATCGCGGCGCGGTCGTCATCGGTGAGATCAGGCAGGGCGGCGCAGACCGCGTCCAGAACCTTGGCGTACGGCGTGCGCGTCTCGTGCAGTGCTGCTCGTAGCAGTTCGATGCCCTGCCGGTGCTGCCGCAGTGGCGCCTCGCCGTCACCGGGTCCGACGGTGGCCGCGAACTCCAGGACGATCGGTAGCAGGTCGGGAAGTTCCCCGTCGGCGAGCCGCAGCCCGCGGGCGCGGTAGCGCTGCTTGAGCATGAGAAGCGCCATCCCGCGCTTGCGGGTATCACCGTGCAGGTAGTAGGTCAGATAGAGCCCTGACCGGCGCCGCAGGTCGAACGTCTGCACGTAGTGGCGCTGCGCCTCGGTCGGGCTGGCGGTGAGCAGCCAGTCCAAGAACTCTTGGATCTGTGGGAGGTCGGCGGCGGCCGTCCGCAGTTGCGGACCGGCGGTGAGCAGCTCGTCGTCCGGGTAGGTGAGTAGCAGCGAGGCGAGCTGGAAGATCCGGGCCCGCTCGGCCGGCAGGACCGATGCGGTGGGACGAGCGGATGTCAACGTCATGACCGGCCCCGCAGCGGGTTGATGGTCAGGCCACGCCGGCCGTCGCCGCGCCGGGAGAACAGGCCGGGCCGCCCCGGGCGTACCTGTTCGGCGTCGACCAGGTGGAACCGTTCGACGACGGCCTCACCGCCCATGCCCGGGCCGCCCTCGCAGTCCAGTGAGCAGTCCGGTTGGGCGGCGGCCTGAGCTTCGAGGGCGGCGGCGTCCTTGGCGTGGGCGGCCGGGATGACGTACCGCTCGTCGTACTTGGCGATGGCGAGGAGCCGGTACATGGCTTCGACCTGCGCGCCCGTCATGCCGATGCCGTCGAGGATCTCCTGGGCGACGGTGCCGTCCAGGGTGCGGGCCCGCATGTATGACCGCATCGCGGCGAGTTTCATCAGTACTCCGCCGGCCACCTCGGTGTCGCCCGCGGTGAACAGCGACGCCAGGTATTCGACTGGGATCCGCAGGTCCTGGATGGTGTGGAAGATGTCGTCAGCGTCGGTGTCGTCGCGCCCAGCGGCGCCGGCCGCGTCCAGCACCGGTGACAGCGGCGGGACGTACCAGACCATCGGCAGCGTCCGGTACTCCGGGTGCAGCGGCAGCGCGATCCGGTACTCGCTGATCAGCTTCCAGACCGGCGACGCCATCGCCGCCTCGATCCACTCGTCCGGGTGGCCGGCGTCGCGGGCCGCCTGTTGCACGGCCGGGTCGAACGGGTCGAGGAAGACCGATCGCTGGGCATCCAGCAGGTCAGCGTCCGAGGGGACTGATGCGGCGGCAAGGACGGCGTCCTCGTCGTACCAGAGGATGCCCAGATAGCGCAGCCGGCCGACGCAGGTCTCGCTGCAGATGGTGGGCTGCCCGGCCTCGATGCGCGGGAAGCAGAAGGTGCACTTCTCGGCCTTGCCGGTGGCGTGGTTGACGTAGACCTTCTTGTACGGGCAGGCCGAGACGCACATCCGCCAGCCCCGGCAGCGGTCCTGGTCGACCAGGACGATGCCGTCCTCCTCGCGCTTGTACATCGCGCCGGACGGGCACGCCGACACGCACGCCGGGTTGAGGCAGTGCTCGCAGATCCGCGGCAGGTGAAACATGAAGGTCTTCTCGAACTCGAACTGAACCTTCTCAGTCATGTTCTTCAGGTTCGGGTCCTGCTCGAAGGTGCTGCCGCCGAGGGAGTCCTCCCAGTTCGCGCCCCACTCGATCTTCATCGGCTCGCCGGTCAGCTGCGAGTAGGGCTTCTTCACCGGGGTGTCGGCCAGGCCGCCCGGTGCGTTGACCAGGATGTCCTTGTCGAAGGTGGCCGGCTCGTAGTAGTCGTCGATGCTCGGCAGGTCTGGGTTCGCGAAGATCCGGGACAGCCGCTTGGCCCGGCCGCCGGAGCGCAGCACCAGCCGGCCTTTCGCGTCGAGTTTCCAGCCGCCCTTCCAGCGTTCCTGGTCCTCGTAGTGCTTCGGGTAGCCGATGCCGGGCTTGGTCTCGACGTTGTTGAACCAGACGTACTCGGTCCCCTCCCGGTTGGTCCACGTCTGCTTGCAGGTGACCGAGCAGGTGTGGCAGCCGATGCACTTGTCCAGGTTCATCACCATGGCGACCTGCGCGCGGATGCGCATCAGTACTCCACTTCCTGCCGGCGGCGGCGGATCACGGTGATCTCGTCGCGCTGGCTGCCGATCGGGCCGTAGTAGTTGAAGGCGTAGGTGAGCTGGGCGTGGCCGCCGGCCAGATGGGTCGGCTTGATCAGCAGCCGGGTCATCGAGTTGTGGTAGCCGCCGCGCCGGCCGGACTTCTCGGCCTTGGGGACGTTCACGGTGCGTTCCGGCGAGTGGTACTGGAAGACCGTGCCCTCGGGCATCCGGTGGGAGACGACCGCGCGGGCGACCACGACGCCGTTGCGGTTGTGCGCCTCGATCCAGTCGTTGTCGGCGACGCCGACCTTGAGGGCGTCCGGGACGCTCATCCAGATCACCGGACCGCCCCGGGAGAGGGCGAGCATCAGTTCGTTGTCGTGGTACATCGAGTGGATCGACCACTTGGCGTGCGGGGTCAGGAACCGTACGGTCACTCCCCCGTCCACGGCGTCGCCCGGCTTGCCGAAGTGCCGGGCCATGTTCAGCGGCGGTCGGAATCCCGGTAGTTGCTCGCCCAGTTCGGCGACCCAGTCGTGCTCGACGAAGAAGTGCTGGCGCCCGGTGATCGTGTGCCACGGCTTGAGCCGCTCCACGTTGATCGTGAACGGCGAGTAGCGGCGGCCGTTCTTCTCCGAGCCGGACCACTCCGGGCTGGTAAAAACCGGTTGCGGGGCTTCCTGGGTTTCCGGATAGGTGATCCGGTCGTTCTCGTGGCCCTCGATGAAGTCGGCGAACCGTTGCCCGGTGCGCTTCTCCAACTCGGCGAATCCGGCGTGGGCGACCCGGCCGTTGGTGGTGCCGGAGAAGGCGAGGATCGCCTCGCACATCCGGTCGGCGGTGGCGAGTGAAGGCCTGCCGTCGATCACGCCGTTCTGGTGCTTGAGGTAGTCGATCTCAGGATTGACGTCGACCGTGATCGCCTTGGTGGTGGTGCCGAGCTTGTCGAGCAGCGGGCCGACGGTCCGCATCTTGCGGCCGATCTGCGTGTAGTCCCGCTCGATCGCGATCAGCTTGGGCATGGTGCGGCCCGGCATCGGATCGCACTCGCCGAACTTCCAGTCGCGGACCCGGCCGCTGGGCATGGCCAGCTCATCCGGAGTGTCGTGCTGCAGCGGCGCGGCCAGGACGTCCGTCCGTACGCCCAGATGGTCGACGGCGAGCTCGCTGACCTTGTCGGCCAGCGCGAGGAACGTGTCGTAGTCGGTGTGCACGTCGCCGGGCGGGTCGACGGCAGGGCTGAACGCGTGCACGAACGGGTGCATGTCGGTGGTGGAGATGTCGTGCTTCTCGTACCAGGTGGCGGCAGGTAGGACCAGGTCAGAATGCAGGCCAGTGTTGGTCATCCGGAAGTCGATCGCGGTGAGCAGGTCGAGCTTGCCGACCGGCGCCTCGTGCCGCCAGGTCACGTCGCGCGGCCGCTGTCCGGGCTCACACTCGGTGGCGGTGGCGGTGCCGTCGACGCCGAGCAGGTGGCGCATGAAGTACTCGTTGCCCTTGCCGGAGGAGCCGAGCAGGTTGGCCCGCCAGAGCGTGAGGCAGCGCGGGAAGTTGGCCGGGTCGTCGGGGTCCTCCGCGACGGGCTTGAGGCGGCCGGCTTGCAGCTCCTCGACGATGTACTGCTGCACCGGCTTGCCGGCCGCTGCGGCGGCCGGGGCCAGGTCGAGGGGGTTGCGGTTGAAGAACGGGTGACCGGGACTCCAGCCCATCCGCTGGGCGGCGGCGACGGTGTCGGCGAACGCCATCCCGGTGAACCGCCCGGTGCCCAGCGGCGAGGACAGCTCGTCGGCCGGGACCCGCTCGTAGCGCCACTGGTCGGTGTGCAGGTACCAGAACGGGGTGGACGCCTGGTGCCGCATCGGCCGCTGCCAGTCGAAGGCGAAGCTCATGTGCTGCTGGCCGGTGATCGGCCGGGCCTTCTCCTGACCCACGTAGTGCGCCCAGCCACCACCGTTCACACCCTGGCAGCCGGTGAGCGTGACCAGCGTGATGAACGCCCGATAGGTCATGTCGGAGTGGAACCACTGGTTCGCCCCGGCACCCAGGACGATCATCGACCGGCCGTTGCTGCGCTCGGCGTTGCGCGCGAACTCCCGGCCGATCCGGGTGGCGAGCATGGCCGGCACGCCGGTGATCTTTTCCTGCCAGGCCGGGGTGTTCGGCGAGTCAGCGTCGGCGTAGCCGAGCGGCCACTCGCCGGGCAGGTCGCCGCGACGGACACCGTACTGGGCCATGACCAGGTCGAAGACCGTGGTGACGGCGTGCCCGCCAATCCACCGGACCGGCACGCCGCGACGGATCGTGGTACCGCCCTCGGTCTCACCCTCGTCGAACCGCGCCAGGTCGATCTCGACCGTCTCCCCGTCGACGTCCAAACCGAGCTGCGGAACGACGTCCCCGAGATCAAGGTTCCAACGGCCGGCGCCGGCATCGCCGTAGCGGAAGCCGAGCGAACCGTTCGGCACCACCGGCTCACCGGTCCGCTCGTCTATCAGCACCGTCTTGTGCGCACCGTCCGGATCACCGAGGTCCGCGGCGGTGAGGAAACGGTCCGCGGCCCACGCCTCGCCGGTGTTGCGCAAGGTCACCAGGAACGGCAGGTCGGTGAACTTGCGGACGTAGTCGGCGAAGTAGGGGACCTCGCGGTCGGCGAAGAACTCCTTGAGGACCACGTGCCCCATCGCCATGGCCAGCGCGCCGTCGGTTCCGGGATGCGGCGCCAGCCAGTCGTCGGCGAACTTCACGTTGTCCGCGTAGTCCGGCGACACCGCGACCACCTTGGTGCCCTTGTAACGGGCCTCGGCCAGGAAGTGCGCGTCCGGCGTCCGGGTCACCGGGATGTTCGAACCCCACATCATCAGGTAGGTGGCGTTCCACCAGTCCCCCGCCTCCGGCACGTCGGTCTGGTCACCCCAGATCTGCGGGGAGGCGATCGGCAGGTCGGCGTACCAGTCGTAGAAGCTGAGCAGGGTTCCGCCGAGCAGCGCGTGATAGCGGGTGCCGGCCGCGAACGACGCCATCGACATCGCCGGGATCGGCGAGAACCCGACCACCCGGTCCGGCCCGTACTTCTTCGTCGTGTAGACGTGCGCAGCCGCCACCAGCTCGATCGCCTCGTCCCAGCCGGCCCGCACGAACCCGCCACGGCCACGCTGCGACTTGTAGGCCAGGGCCTTCAGCGGGGTCTCCACGATCTCCGCCCACGCGGCCACCGGGTCACCCAGCCGCTGCCGCGCCTCACGGAACATCTCCGCCAGAACCCCACGCAGGTACGGGTGACGCACACGGGACGGCGAGTACTCGTACCAGGAGAAGCTCGCCCCCCGCGGGCAGCCGCGCGGCTCGTAGTCCGGGGCGTCCGGCCCGGTCGTCGGGTAGTCGGTGGCCTGGTGCTCCCAGGTGATCAGCCCGTCCTTGACGAAGACGTTCCACGAGCAGGAGCCGGTGCAGTTGACCCCGTGGGTGGACCGGACCACCTTGTCGTAACGCCACCGGTCCCGGTAGAACGCGTCCCAGTCGTTGCCGTCGACCTGATGCAGGGTCCGCCCGTGGTCGCCGACCGTCTCCCGGGTGAGGAAGCGGCGCGCCGCCAGCAGCGGAGCCATACCGGGAACGGTGTCCGTCGAGGGGTCTCGTGACACGGTGTCTTCCTTCGCCGTGGACCAGCCACCGGACGGTCGCCCGGCGCAAGATCAGCCTGTTCGAACGCACTGCCACTGGCCTGAGCCGCCGGTCCCGCTTCGTAGGGGACTAAAGTCCCGAACTTGTCGGAGAGGCAGCGGTCGCAACTCGTCGCCCACAACCGCCGAACAGTGCAGCGCCGGAACGGAGCGGCCAGTCGTCTGCCGCAAGGCCACGACGCGTCGCGGTTCTCCCGCTGTACTCGGCGGCCAAAATCGGCGTGCCGTTGCGGACCAAGCGGCGCCCGGCCGGTGCGGTCTCCGTTACTGGAGAACACTTCACTGTCGGCGGGCCACTCATGGTGCTCAACGGAATCATCGATTGACGTGCGGCTGCCTGCGATGGTTGTCCGCAGTCACGTTTGCGGGCCGGAAGACCCTTTCTTAGGGCCCTCCGACGCCATAGCTTGCAACGCGTGGAAGATGCCTCCCTGCACGCAACGATCGGTGCTGCGGGCCGCACGACGGTTCGAGCTGAGGGTGGCATGAGCCGTCCCGTTCCCAGCCGTCGGCGCAGCATGCGCCGATACATTCCACCGCAGCACGGCGCGTGGGCGATGTTGCTGGTGCCGTACCTTGTCGGTCTGCTCACCGCTGGTTTCCGCTGGCCGGATCTGCCGTTGTTCGGCGCTTGGCTAAGCGGCTACGTTTTTTCCTACTTCGCCTTCCAGTCCATCAAAACTCGCCGGCCCAGCCGAGTCCGGGCACAGCTGCTTTGGTACGGCCTGATCACCGTCGTACTCGCCGTTCCAGTCCTGCTCGCCCGGCCGCGGGTACTGTTCTTCGCGCCCGCGTACGTGCTGCTGCTCGCCATCAACGGCTGGTATGCCCTGCGACGCCGCGAACGCGCGCTCCCCAACGACTTGGCATCGGTCGTCCAGAGCTGCCTGATGATCCCGGTCATCGCCGTCATCGCCGAGGTACCGGCGGATCGGGTGTTCGTGCCCTTCCTGCTCGTGCTGCTCTACTTCACCGGCACGGTGCTCTACGTGAAGACGATGATCCGGGAACGGGGCGTCGTCGCCTACCGGCGGGCCTCCGTCGGCTACCACCTTGTCGCGTTTGCGGCAGCAAGCCTGACTGGCGTCGGATCGGCGCTGATTTTCGTGCTGCTGCTGGCCCGCGCCTGGCTGCTGCCCGGCCGCCCGCTCAGCCCGAAGCAGGTCGGTCTGATCGAGATCGGGGCGAGTGTTCTGGTGCTGACGGTTGCCGCCCTCGCCATGCCGTAGGACGCGAGTGCCGGTGGCGTGCTGCGATCGATGTCCGGCGGCCCGAACGCGGCACCCGGAACGGGCGCGTTTCGCCACACCGCTATCCGGCCCACGCACCTCGTGCGCTTGATGCAGTCAGCATCGAGCGGTGTTGGCCGACGCGGCCTGTGCCAGCAGCCCGCTCGGCCATCCCGGAGGGACGAGCAGGACCGCGCAGGCCTGGCGCGTACCGACATCGGCAAACGTGGAACGGCGGGCAACTTCGATAGTCCAGCCCTTGTGCCCCACGCCGGCCACCAGAAGACGGCTCCGCCGCATCGCCCGCTGCACCGTGTAGGCGATGTCGTTCTCATTGATGAGTAGTCGCTCAACCTCGACGTCAGGCCACCGTGCACCGCCCACGGCGAGTACGTCAGCGAGTCGACGTTCGGCCGCGCCTCGGCCGCTGTCACGCGCTTGACCGGGGTGGCCAGCGGTCCACACGTGCACGGCCACCAAAGGGGACGTCGTTCGGGCGGCGAAGTCGTAGGCCAGTTCCATAGTCGCGGTATGACGGCCGGATGCCGCCAGTACGACCGGCCCCCGCGACGTGGCCGGGCCTTGATGGACGAGCAGCGGGCAGGAACTGTGATGCGCCAGGTATGTCGCGGTCGGGCCCCATCCAAGCCGGCGTCCGGCAGTGTCCCGGTGACCGATCACGAGCAGCGAAGCCTGCCCCGAGCGCTCGAGCAACGCTTTGGCGCCGCTGTCGTCGGTCAGTTCTGCGCGGACCGGCAGGCCGGGATGGGCATGCTCGGCGCGCTGGACAGCGAGGTCGAGTAGATGCCGTCCATCCTTGCGGTCCGCAGCTACCGCCCGATAGCGGGTACCGCGGTGCCATCCGGGCCAGGCATGCACGATCACCAGGGGCACACTGAGGCGTACCGCCTCATCGGCGGCAATATCCACACTGTGCAGGGCGGTCGGCAGGTCATCCACGCCGACCACCACGGACAGCTTCTCTGTGACCGACGCGATCGTCTGCATACTCGCACGCTAAGCCGCTCATCCATGAGACCGGCACGGCCGGTTGGCATCGGAGGACGGAGCCGAAAGGCCTGCTACGCCCCGTTCGCTCAGACAATCCGTGGGCTCTGTCGGCGAGTCGACGACGGGGCCGAGTCTGAACGCAGAGGCGCATACCTGCCGGGGGCCCAAGCCTCCCGTTGGAGACAGGGCCGCCGGCGGGTACGCCGCCCGCGGCGGATGCTGGCCGGCTGGTGATTCCACGCCGCGCACAGGACTACCGACTCTGTTGCCAGCGCCCTGCCGAGGCCCACGCTGGATGGGACGGCGCCCCGCCGGAAGGGCTGCGGTGACGATGAGCCACATCGAGACATCCCAAACCACGGGTCGGTGGACTGTCGAGCGCGGAGGCGGCCGCACGTCTTGCCGCCCACGGCGCGAACACGACCGCCGTGCCACCGCCGCGGAGCATCGCCAGACGGGCCAGACGGCAACTGGCGGACCCCCTGGTGGCATTACTCCTTGCAGCCGGGGCGGTGACCGCGGTCCTTCGTGACCTTCCCGACACGCTGATCATCGTCCTCGTGGTCGCCGTGAACACGACGATCGGAGTGATCCAGGAGGTCCGCGCGGACGCGGCGGTCGCCGCCCTGAACCAGCTTGCTGCACCCGTCGCCCGGGTCGTCCGAGACGGCCGCGACCAGATCGTGCCGGCCGCTGACCTCGTACCTGGTGATCACGTGCGTCTCGAAGCCGGGGACATCGTGCCCGCAGACCTGGAGCTCACCGAGGCGCAGCGGACCGCGTTCGACGAGTCGTCGCTGACCGGCGAGTCCGTCCCGATGCACCGGCAGGTGGCGGACATCGCAAGCGGGGGCACCGTCCTGATCAGCGGGCGTGCTGCCGGCACGGCCTTACGCACGGGAGCGGACAGCGCGCTAGGGCGCATCGCCGACCTCGTCGCCAACACCAGATCCGGGCCGACCCCGTTGCAGCGTCGCCTGGTCGCCCTCGGCCGGATGCTCGGTGTAACCGCAGTCGCGGTGTCCGCGCTGGTGTTCTTCCTCGGCATGCTTGCCGGTCGGCCGGTGGCGCAGATGGCGATCACCGCCGTCAGTCTGGTCGTCGCGGCAGTCCCCGAGAGCCTGCCTGCTGTCGTCACCCTCGCCTTGGCGCTCGGCGCGCGGCGGATGGCCCGCATCCGGGCGATCCCCCGCCGGTTGCACGCGGTGGAAACGCTCGGGTCGGTCACTGTGATCGCCTCCGACAAGACCGGAACGCTCACCGAAAACCGAATGATGGTGCAGCAGGCGGTCACCGCGAACGGTGCCCGGTACACGATCTCCGGAACCGGGTACGTGCCGGACGGCACGGTCACCGGCCCCGACGGAGCCACAGCGATCCCGGCGGACCTGGTGGAGTTGGCGCGTAGCGCGGCGCTCTGCAACGACGCAAGCCTGCTGGCACCGGACGATGAACGTGCGCAGTGGGCGGCAGCCGGTGATCCGATGGAGGCCGCGCTGCTCACGTTCGCCGCCCGCTGCGACCTGGACCCGAATGCTGAACGGGCCACCACGCCGCGGGTAGCCGAGCAGCCGTTCGAGCAGGCCCGCCGCCAGATGACAACAGCACACGAGCTGCCTGACGGAGGCTATCTGCTGGTGCGCAAGGGTGCCCCGGAATACATCCTCGAGACCGACAACGACGCCGTGCTGCTGGCGGCCGCGGCACAACTGGCCGCGGACGGGCTGTGGGTGCTGGCCGTGGCCACCGCCACCACCCGCGGCCGGCCCGACCCGGCCAGTCCGCCGCCGATGCGTCCGGCCGGGCTGGTCGGGATCGGTGACCCCCTACGGGCCACCGCCCAGCAGACCGCAACGGCGTTCGAACGTGCCGGCGTACGGCTGCTGCTGATCACCGGTGACCACCCGGGAACCGCGGCCGCGATCGGCGCCCGGCTCGGCATCCTCGCCGCGGGCGACGCTGTCGTCAGCGGTGACCGCGGCCCGCTGACCGACGCGGACATCACCAGGGTGCGCGTGTTCGCGCGCACGCAGCCAGAGCAGAAGCTCGACATCATCGCCGCCCTGCAGCGCCGGGGCGAGGTGGTCGCGATGACCGGTGACGGCGTGAACGACGCGCCCGCGCTGCGCCACGCTGACATCGGCGTCGCCATGGGCGACGGTACCGAGGTCGCACGGCAAGCCGCCGACCTCGTCCTGGTCGACGACAACCTCGGCACGGTGGTGGCTGCGATCGGCGAAGGCCGCCGAATCTACGACAACATCCGCCGGTTCCTGCGTTACGCCCTTGCTGGCGGAGTGGCCGAGTTGCTGGTCATGCTCGCCGGACCGTTCCTGGGAATGCCACTGGCATTGCTGCCCGCCCAGCTGCTGTGGATCAACCTGCTCACCCACGGCGTGCCCGGGGTCGCGCTCGGTGCCGAGCCCACCGAAGCCGACGTGCTGCAGCGACCGCCCCGCTCACCGCAGGAGTCGGTCCTCGGCGCCGGCCTGTTACGCGGCGTCCTAACCGGTGCAGGTCTGCTAGCGGGCGTGACTCTCACGGCCGGTATGCTCGCTGGCCAGCTCGGCCTGCCGTGGCAGTCGGTGATGTTCCTCGTGCTCGGGCTCGCCCAACTCGGCGTCGCCCTTGCCGTGCGGGCCACGGCCGTCTCCGGCACCGCCCGGAACTGGTCGCTGATCGCCGCCGTAGCCGTATGCGCGCTCCTGCAGGTCGCCGGAGTCGCCGCCGCACCGTTGCGGGGCCTGCTCGGCACCGAACCACTCACCGCCGCCACGATCCTCGCCTGCACCGCCGTTGCTGCTGTCCCCGGTCTGCTGTTGCGGGTCGCGGGACAGCGGCGGGTCGCCCGGCCATCGCAATGACGTGCCTACCGGACACCACTCGGATCACCAGGCTCCTGCAGCTTCCGAACGCGTGCAACAATCCCGACGGCGGCCTTGTGAATCAAGCAGGCCCACGGGCGCACCGTCAGCGGATCCGGCTGCTCGCCGACGCCTCCTATACTCGCGAGGCCGTTGCGGTCATCAGTGTGTTCAGGGGGCGCGGAGCTGCATGGCCGACGAGATCAAGTACGACTACGAGACCAAACAGGCAATCCGGGGCACCGAAGGCCGGGCCATCGCCAGGATGCAGAACGACGGCTGGGAACCCGTGGAACAGAGCCAGGGCACCCTGCGTTCGACCCTCAAGTTCCGCCGGCCGAAGAAGCCGGTGCCGTGGCTGCTGATCGGGGCGGGAGCGGCCGTCCTCGCGGTCCTGGCCGTCGTCGGCGGCATCACCTCTGCCTTGAGCAGCCCAGGCAAGCAGAAGCCCGTACGACAGCCGGTACGACCTCCTCCTCGGACCTGGCAACAAGGGCCCGAAAACGACAGAAGGTCCGGCTTTCAAGTACGAGGACGTCAACGTCGGTGACCTGAACCTGGCCGGCGACACGATCCCCTCCGCCGTAGGCGAAGGCGACAAGTTCCGTTTCGTCGCCAAGGTGGTCGAGTTCAACCCCGTCCAGTGCCTCTTCTACCTGCAGCCGGTCTCAACCGTAGTCCGGTAGCCGAGACGCCCCGGGACTAGGTCGCTGCCGGCTGGCTGCCCGCACCTCTCCGCAGACCAACCTTGCCGGTTGGGTGCCCGCGACGAGCACGACGACGACCAGCACGACAGCAGCCGGGCGGATCAACGGGCCACCAACCGAGCTACCTGAGTCGCGCCGCGTCCGCCATGGCGGCCCGATATTCCTCCTGCCCGATGTCGCCGGATAACAACCGGTCAAGCAGAACCCGTTCCAAGTCAAGCGCGGTTGCCGGAGAGCGCACGAGACCGGCCGATGAACACGGATCGCCGGAACTGGCCGGTGGTCCTGCTGGTCCCGGCTGCCGTAATGCGAGGAACTGTGCGACTAAATCGGCGCTGCGGATGAACAGCAGGAGGAGGACCACCACCAGCAGGGCTTCCATGATTCCTCCTGCTCTTCACCGCAAGCAGCGTCAACCCACCAGGAACACCGGGCACAGCGCCTTCTGGGGCAGCACGCGAGCCGCCATCTCCAGCAGCGGTGCGGACAGCCCGTGCTGAGCAATCACCATCGCCGCTGCGGCGTCGGACGCCTCCACCAACGCGTTCACGGGATCCCCGCCTAGGATCCGGTGACGGACGGTCACGCCACCCAAAATCTCGTGACGGCGGGCCAGGTCCGTTCCGGAACCGATCAGGTGCAGGAGGGTGACGTCGCAGCCGCGGACCCGTGCTTCGTCGAGCGCGAACTGGACACTCTTGCGCGACGCCGGGGACCCGTCGACAGCCACCATCAGCGGCCGGGCCCCGAACTCGGCCGGCCAGCCCGGCATCCGGACGATCAGGAGCGGACGGGTGTGGTTGCGGGCGACACGGCCGGCGACGCTGAGCCCGACAACGCTCGCCGCAGCACCCTGGTGATGGCCAACGACCACGAGGTCGGCGTCGCCCGCCTCCGCGAGCAGTGCCTCGGAGGTGTCCGAGCCGACGGCGATCCGGGCGACGGCGGCGACTTCCGGTGCGCTGGCCTGGACTCGGGCCAGAAGCCGCCGCAGCAGCGCCACCCCGGCCTCGTCGCTGGCGCTACGCCGAACGTTCACCAGGCGCAACGCCCAGCTGTGCAGCGCGGCCTCGATAGCCGCGTGGTCCACCGCGATGCAGCTGATCGCGCTGTCATCCACGCCCACCACGACCAGGCCGCTGGTTTGCTGACCGGTATCGGCCGGTGCCGTGCCGGCATGTTGCCCGACGGTGGCGTACGGGTCGGGGTAGCCGGTGGCGGCGAGGTACTGGTTGATCGCCTCCCCGAAACGGGTGGGTTGAAGAACCTGGCCGGCATGCCGGCGCGCCTCGGTCTCCCCCTGGAAGCCGTTGAGGTTGTTCATGGCGGCACCTCCGACAATCACACGCTGCCGTTCCCTATATCTCTATGGCACTCCTAGCCGGATCCCGACGGCAGAGTCTTTGGTCCCGGCTGGACCAGGCAGCATGGTCAGGACTGGTGGCGTGTCCTTCACCACCGGGGAACACCTCATACCGGGGCACTGATCGGAGTCGGGCGTGCCTGATGTCGATTGGGTGTCCGCATTCGACTGGCCCGCACGTCGATGCCGCACTGACCAGGCGCCGGCTCTCCAGGCCGGGGCGATCGTGCTGCTTTGCCGGAGGATTCCGAGCTGCTCGGACAGGGCGTCACCGAGAATCCTGTTCTCTTGGCCGCCGGGCGTGACCTCGACGGTAGGACATCGGCGTTCGCCTGTGGTTGTGTCGGCCGGTGACGCACGCCTCGGCCCATTCAGACGGGACTTCGTGCCCTACAGGACAGGTCCCGCGCGGGTTAACGACGAAGAGAGAGTGCCCGCAAAGCCGAGCGGAAGGCGGGAGAGATGTCCGGATACGTGTACGACTTTGCTGACGGCAACAAGGACCTCAAGGATCTGCTCGGCGGTAAGGGCGCCAATCTCGCCGAGATGACTCGGATGGGCCTTCCCGTACCGCCCGGATTCACCATCACCACCGAAGCGTGCCGTGCTTACTTGCACACCGGATCCATGCCCGACGGGCTGCTCGCTGAGATCCACGACCACTTGCGATTGGTCGAAGCGCGGATGAACAAAGCCTTCGGCGACCCGCGCGACCCGCTGTTGCTGTCGGTGCGTTCCGGGGCGAAGTTCTCCATGCCCGGCATGATGGAGACGATTCTCGACATCGGTTTGAACGACACCACCGTGATCGGTCTCGCGCAGCGCAGCGCCGACGATCACTTCGCCTGGGACTCCTACCGGCGTCTGATCCAGATGTTCGGCAAGACCGTCTTCGACATGCCGGCCGACGCGTTCGAGAACGAGCTCGCCGCCGCCCGCACCACAGCGGGGGTACGCACCGACGCGGAACTGAGCCCGACGCAGCTGAAGCAGCTCGTCTCCGCGTACCAGAAGGTCTTCAACGCGCACACCGGCCGCGACTTTCCGCAGGCGCCGCACGAGCAGCTGTTTCTCGCCGTCGGCGCGGTGTTCCGGTCGTGGAACGCCGACCGGGCGGTGCTCTACCGCCGGCAGGAACACATCCCGGCCGATCTGGGCACCGCGGTGAACGTGATGGCCATGGTCTTCGGCAACCGCGGTGACGACTCCGGCACCGGGGTGGCGTTCACCCGCGACCCGGCCACCGGCCGCCGCGGCGTCTACGGCGACTACCTGCGCAACGCCCAGGGCGAAGACGTCGTCGCCGGCATCCGCAACACCATGAGCCTGCACGAACTCGCCGACATCGACCCGGTCAGCTACCGCAAGCTGCTGCAGATCATGCAACGCCTCGAGCAGCGCTATCGGGACCTGTGCGACATCGAGTTCACCATCGAGAACGGCAAGCTGTGGATGCTGCAGACCCGGGTCGGCAAACGCACCCCGGCCGCCGCGTTCGTCATTGCCGCCCAACTCGTCGACGAGGGCACCATCGACCTCGACGAGGCGCTGCGGCGGGTGACCGGTGAGCAACTCGCCCGGCTGATGTTCCCCAGCTTCGACCTCGACGCCGCGCCGGAACCACTGACCACCGCCGTGGCGGCGTCGCCGGGTGCAGCGGTCGGTGCCGTCGTGTTCGACTCCGCGTCCGCTGCCGCCGCGACCGGCCCGGTCGTCCTGGTCCGCCGGGAGACTAACCCGGACGATCTGCCCGGCATGATCGCCGCCCAGGGCATCCTGACCGCGCGCGGCGGCAAGACCTCGCACGCCGCCGTGGTGGCCCGCGGCATGGGCAAGACCTGCGTCTGCGGCGCCGACGACATCCAGATCGGCGCGGATTCGTTCACCGTCGGCGGCCGTACCATCCGCGCGGGCGAGATCATCTCGATCGACGGCACCACCGGCCGCGTCTACGCCGGCGCGGTACCGGTCCGTCCCTCCCGCGTCGTGCGCTACTTCGAGGGTGAGTTGACCGCCCACGGCGACCCGCTGCTCGCCGCCGTGGAACGTCTGATCATCCACGCCGACCACCGCGCCCGGCTCGCCGTGCACGCCAACGCCGACACCACTGCCGACGTTGCCCGTGCCCGCCGGTTCGGTGCCGTCGGTGTCGGGCTGTGCCGCACCGAGCACATGTTCCTCGGCGAGCGGCGGATCCTGGTGGAACAGCTGATCCTCGCCGCCACTGACACCGAACGGACGGCCGCGCTCGCCGCACTGCTGCCGCTGCAACGCGCCGACTTCGAGCAGCTGTTCGCGGCGATGGATGGGCTGCCGGTCACGGTGCGCCTGATCGACCCGCCGCTGCACGAGTTCCTGCCGCCGCTGGAGGACCTGACCGCCCGTGTCGCCCGCGCTCAGGCGCTCGGCGAGGACTCGGGCCGCGATGGGATCCTGCTGGCGGCCGTACGTCGCATCCATGAGCAGAACCCGATGCTCGGTCTGCGCGGCGTACGTCTCGGTCTGGTCGTCCCGGGTTTGTTCGCGATGCAGGTCCGCGCGGTCGCCGAGGCTGCGGCGGCGCGGGTCGCCGTCGGCGGTGACCCGCGGCCGGAGATCATGGTTCCGCTGGTGGGCGCGGTGCAAGAGCTTGAAACGGTCCGCGCGGAGGCGCAGACGGTACTGGCCGGTGTGCCCGGCGCGCCGCCGATCCGGATCGGCACGATGATCGAGGTGCCGCGGGCCGCGCTCACCGCCGACCGGATCGCCACCGCCGCGGACTTCTTCTCCTTCGGTACCAACGATCTGACCCAGATGACGTGGGGATTCTCCCGCGACGACGTCGAGGGCGCGTTCTTCGGCCGCTACCTCGAGTTGGGGGTGTTCGCCGTGTCGCCGTTCGAGACGATCGACGTCGGCGGCGTCGGTGAGCTCGTGCGTGTCGCTGTCGAACGCGGCCGTGCCGCCCGCCCGCAGCTCATTGCCGGTGTCTGCGGCGAGCACGGCGGTGACCCCGCCTCCGTGCGGTTCTTCCACGAAGTGGGTCTCGACTACGTGTCCTGCTCACCGTTCCGCATTCCCATCGCCCGGCTCGAGGCCGGACGTGCCGCGGCCGGAGGCATCACCGCCGCGGAAAGCCGTTAGGAGGCGGCCATGCGCACCACCATTGATGATCACCGTCAGCCGACTCGGCCGCCGGAGGTCGTGCCTGTCCGCTGCGGTAACCGTGAGATCGGCGCCTACGTGACCGCGCCGGCGGGCACGCGGTTCGTGTCCGCCGTCGACGTAACCACCGTCACCGTGGCCGTTCTCGCCACCGTCGCGGTGGCCGCTGTCAGCGCGTCGATCGGCCTGGCTACCCGGCGCCGTCCCGCGATCGGCACGGTGACCATGGGACCCGGCGGATGGGTCAGCCTGAAACGCACCACCCGGCCGCCGCTGCGTCAGGCACGCCCCGGCCGGCCGTGGTGGGCTCATCTGCTTCGCGCCCAGCGGCTCGTCGTCGAACGCTGACACATGAACGGCAGCTTCCGAAGGTTGGTGTCGGCATACCAGCGTCGCCGCTATGCGCTGAACCGGCCGCGACGCGGTCGACGCCGAGCCGGGGACCACGCCGAAGTCCTGACCGCGTCAGCCGTTGAAGTCAGTCATCTGGGCCTGCCCCGTTTTGACGGACATCCAAGATCAGGGGACCTGGGGTCTCCGGGAGGATGTCCAGCATCATGGAGAGTGTGGGAAAGAAGCGAT